>NZ_VUKI01000005.1:0-298240 GCF_008385775.1 Staphylococcus sp. GDX7P312P
CATGTATTAGGCACGCCGCCAGCGTTCATCCTGAGCCAGGATCAAACTCTCCATAAACATTTATGATGTTTGATTAGCTCATAATACTTAATAGTGTTTTTAACATTTAAGTTACTGTTTTGGAATTAACGTTGACATATTGTCATTCAGTTTTCAATGTTCATTTTTTAAAATCAACTTCTTAATTATATAACTTTCATTTAACAAAGTCAATAACTTTTGTTGATTACTTTTAATATTTTAAGTCATCTTAATTTGTTTTGCAATGGTAACTTTTACACCATCAAAACAAACTTTATAAAGAATTAACATTCCGTTTTTGACGACTTTTATATAATATCAAGATAAAAGTATTACGTCAACACTTTTTTGAACTAAATTATAAATTATTTATTATTCAAATGGATGTGTTACTCACAAGAAATTATTTTATCAGATTCAAGATATTTTGCAATAGAAAAAACGCATGAAATTTAAAATTCCATGCGTCAATTTTACACTAAATCTATCTTTATTTTTTAATTGTAGATGCAATCACTTTTTGAGCGATAGATGTGTAGATTTTTCCTAAACGATCATCTGCTTGATAAATAGAGGGTGAGAAATCTTTAGGATTCCAAGTAGGTTGTTCTAATGGTAGTTCTCCTAATAACTGAGTATTTAATTCATCTGCTAGTTTACGTCCTCCGCCTTTACCAAAGACATATTCTTTATTACCTGTTTCTTTACTTTCGAAATAACTCATATTTTCGATAACACCGAGAATAGAGTGCTCGGTATGTTTTGCCATTGCCCCTGCTCTAGCCGCAACAAATGCTGCAGTAGGATGCGGTGTCGTTACAATTATCTCTTTACTACTTGGTAGCATTGAATGTACATCTAAAGCTACATCACCTGTTCCTGGAGGTAAGTCTAATAGTAAGTAATCAAGTTCTCCCCATTTCACTTCTACAAAGAAATTGGTTAACATTTTCCCTAACATAGGGCCACGCCATATTACTGGTGCATTCTCTTCTACGAAAAAGGCCATTGATATAACTTTCACTCCATGACGTTCTACTGGAATAATCTCTTTTCCTTGAACTCCTGGTTTCTCATCAATACCCATCATATCTGGAACACTAAAACCATAAATATCCGCATCAACTAAACCAACACGTTTACCTTCGCGGGCTAAGGCTACTGCTAAATTTACTGCTACTGTAGATTTACCTACACCGCCTTTTCCTGAAGCGATCGCTATAAATTCTACAGGATTGTCTTTAGATAAAAGCCCTTCAATGGTCTTAGGTTGTTCTTCCTTCTTACCAGTATATTGCTCAACCGTTTCGGCAGGTAATTCTTCAAATCTTATGCCAACAGTATTAGCACCATTATCTTTAAGCGCTTTAACTATTGCCATTTGTAAATCTAATTGCGGTTGTCCGCCTAATTGTGCCATTGCCACTTTGACACTAACATGCTCTATTTCTTCTTTGATAGTTACTTCTACAATACCGTCTGTCTCTTTAAGTGGTACATCTATAATTGGATCTTTTAATGCTCCAACTATTTCTTTCACTTGATCTACCGTTAACAATGAAAATCCCCCTTAGTATTCTTTATACCTCTATAATATCAAATATTAATATGTATTGACTTTCTAAATTAGTATATATTTTTTAAATGTATAAAAAAAGAAGTTAGCTCACTATCTGTTCGCTAACTTTTATCAATATGAGAATTACATATCCCGTGTATTTGTTGAATTTTTATTATAGTGTCTTTCCTCTTTGATGAATAAAGAGAAAATAAAACCAATAATTACAAGACCAGTTACTATTGCAAACGATAAATCTACACCAGCTGCAACACTCTGTCTTTGTAATATTTCATGGTTTGAACTTGCTGAAGAACCAGTGCTTAGTATTTTTGCACCAATACTCATAAAAGTGACCATTAAAGCTGTTCCTAGAGAGCCGGCCATAACACGACCGAAGTTCATGATGGCAGTACCATGTGATATATCTTCATTTCTAAGTGCATTGATGCCAGCAGTATTGATAGGCATCATTAGTAATGAAACTGCAAACATTCTTATAGCATAAACAACAACTAACATAGTGTATGATGAATCATATTTCAAGAAACTTAAAGATGCCGTTGTTGCGATAAGAATAATGAAACCAATTAAAATTAAAAGTCTAGGCCCATACTTATCATATATTTTACCTGTATAAACAGACATTATACCGTTTAAAATGGCTCCGGGCATAATGACCAATCCAGACATAAATGCGCTCAACCCAAGTCCATTTTGAACAAATAAAGGAATTAAGAGGGCTGGACCTACCATTGACATCATTACAATCATTGAAGTTATAGTACTGAAAGTGAATATTTTGCTTTTAAAAACTCTGAGGTTTAACAAAGGATTAGTGATACTTAACTGTCTTCTAATAAATGTGATAACTATTAGAATACCAATAATGGCCGAGATTATAACAATTGGATTAGTGAACCCCAAATTACCTGCGCTACTGAACGCATAAAGCATTAATCCGAATCCTAACGTTGAATAAACAACTGATCTTTTATCTAACGCTGTCTTTTTAGTCTCGTTATAACTAGATAGCGTGATAGCACCAAATATATATCCTACAAGCGCAATGCCTACAACTATAATGAAAGGCACTCTCCAACTTGTATTATCAATAATTAACCCTGAAAACGTAGGACCTATTGCTGGAGCAAATTGTATGACCAAACCAGCCAATCCCATTGCAAATCCACGTTTCTCTTTTGAAAATAAAGTAAACAATGTGAACTGCATGAGTGGCATAATAATTCCGGCACCAATAGCTTGAATCACTCTGGCAAACATTAGGACACCAAAGCTAGGTGCAATGGCAGCTATAATTGAACCAACTAAGAAAATTCCCATTGAAACTAAATATAATGGTTTTGTTTTTATTCGATCCATCAGATAAGCAGTTAAAGGAATCATCGTCCCATTTACAAGCATAAAGCCTGTTACTAACCACTGAGCAGTATTTTCAGATGTATTTAATTCTCTCATAATGTGTGGCAAAGCCGTATTTAGTAAAGTTTGATTTAAAATAGCGATAAATGCACTTAATAGCATTACCGCTACGATAAGGTTCCGTTTTTTTGTGGATACTTCTATATTCGCCATATATAAACTCCTTTTATTTCATACATATTTTTATATTCAATCAAACTTTAGTATGCCAAGCAAACTAAATGCTTGCTATTTCTTATTATTAAGGTTCTCACTATCTGGATAAAATATAATTTTAAATATATATAACAATCCTATGATGACTGAAATAACCCAAAAATCAATCTCGATATAAACGTAATGTATGTGAATAATAAAATAGAAGAGTATCGTAGTAACAACGTATGAAATCAAGTGGTACAAACTGCCATTAAAATATGGATTATTGGGCAATTGTTTTCTAAAATAGTCCATTAAATGTTCAATGGCAAATAAAATGAAGTAACCAAAAACAATATAGCTACCATAATAAACTAAATTATCTACTAAATTTTTATTGTAGGTAAAATAACCTAGCTTAAAAAAAATTAGAATTCGACTTAATCCAAATAAACCAAATCCTAAAAACATTAAAAAAATAGCACCTGAAATGATAAAGATAGTGAGGACAAGTAAAGTTGATAAAATATTTTTATAATTATTTTTAAAAAACTTCATCTTTCTGTCCTCCTTTTATACACGGTCATTTTATCATTAATAAATCACGATATAAAATTTAAAGTACGTTAGTCTAAAACTTTATTATTCTTCAATTATATTACATTTGAATGATTAAACACTCTATACATCTGATCTATAAAGCGTTGACCACATAATAATAAGAAGAATAGCGACTAATGAAACTGCAAATAATATATTGTAAAAATGCCCATCCATGATTCCAACTGACATAGCATAGAAATATCCCATTACAGTTGAACCTATTGATGAACCTAAATTTTTAGTTAATGCATAGAAAGACATCATTTTTTTCATATGTCTAGGATCTGTTTCTTCTTGAACGATGACACTGTCCTTTGTATAAACAAATCCAAAACTTAACCCAGCAAGAATTACTGTTGCTGCTATTAATAATGGTAATTTGAGACCAAACATGAGTATGATACTGCTAATCAATAATAATGTAAAAGCACTAATATATAATGCTTTTCGAGTTAAGTTCTCTTCTACCTTTGCTAAGTTAAAATTTAAAACTAACCAAGCTACTGATAGTGGGAATATTACCAAACCACTTTGAAGTGGTGAAAGATGTAAGTGATCTTGTAAGTAGATTGGAATGTATAAATTGTATCCCATTAAAGACATAGCTATTAATAAATCTGTTATAAACACTAGTGAAACTGAACGATTAAACTCTGAAATTGGGATAAATGGATGTTTTATTTTGCTCTCAAATTTAAATAAAATAAAGATAAAAATGAAAGCTAACATCAATGAAATAATATTTAATACTACTGATGACTTATTCAATAAACCAAACATAAATAATCCTATAAATATGTAAAAGAAAGAAAGTCCTTTAACATCGAAGCTTGAGGATTTAACTTCTGCTTCTTCTGGAAAATGAAAAGTAATAAATGCAAGTATGATTGCAATAACTGCTATCGGAATGTTTATAAAAAATAACCAATGCCATGTTGCAAACTCTAAAATTGCCCCACCTAATAACGGTCCAATAATACTTGAAATTCCCCAGACACTTCCTACTATTCCCATAATTTTGTATCTAAATGGTATTTCAAATGCTAATTTTGGAACAATTTGAGTCAGCGACATCATAACTCCTGCTCCCAATCCTTGAACGATTCTAGAGATAATAAGCATTAAAAATGTGCCACTCATTCCTGACATTAAACTACCAATACCAAATAAAAACACGCCTACCATTGCAATATATAATATTTTAAATCTTGTCAATAATTCACCAACAATAGGATTCGCAACTACAAGCGCTATGAAATAAACAGTAAATACTAATGATATAGATGCACCAGCGTTTAAATCAGTTCTTATAGTGGGCATCGCTAATGAGATAATTGAGCTTTCTATTGCAGCCATAAACATAGTTAAAACTAAAGTTACGACGATACCTATTGATTTAAAGTTCATGAACATTATTCCTCCTAAATAAATTTCAGATTCTTTAATAGGATAATCAACATTTTATTTTACATGCAATAGAATGATTACTTTTAATAAAAAATAAGACTGATGACCGATAAAATCATCAACCTTATTTTGAATTCTCTATATAAAATAAAGTATTGCTATTAAATGAAACATTGAAGCGATTACGATAAAAATATGCCAAATCATATGAAAGTATGGACGGTTTTTTTGGGCATAAAACCAAGCACCAATAGTGTAAGATAAGCCTCCTAGTACAATGAATAAGATAAATAACCAAGATGTACGCATAATGATAATAGGTAGAAAAATAATACCAACCCATCCCATTACTAAATAGACAATCAAACTTAATTTAGGATTCACATTAACAGAAATGGACTTATACAAAATTCCCCAAATTGTAGTAACCCAAAGTAATATGAATACAAACCAACCAACCCATCCTCCTACGACAGTTAATAAAACTGGCGTATAAGTACCTGAAATAGCAACATAAATCATACTATGATCAATAATTCTTAAAATATATTTGTGAGCAGTATTATTTTTCATTGCATGATATATAGTTGAAGAGATAAACATCATAAAAATACTAATTACAAATATAGAAATACTAACTGAGCTTAACGTTCCATGTGCTATATAACTATGAACTGCAGCATATGGTAGTAAAAAAAGTGTAAGTAACGCAGCTACACCATGTGAAACTGAGTTACCAATTTCTTCACCGAAAGATAGAGGAATGATGTCTTTAAATGATTCGACAACAGTACCTTTTACATTCTTAGTTGAGTTAGACATCTGGCTCCACCACCTTTTAAATTAAATTCAAACGTTCTAAATCTGATGTAGCAGTTTCAACACTATCTTTGCCTTCTTTATTTTTAAGTGGAGAAAATTCATCTTCTCTATTAACTTGCAACGTTACAAAACTTGTTGCATATCTAAAAATATCAAAGTAAAACAATTCAAATTTCAATGTTGGCTTTTCAACAACTCCAAAATCTTCATCTAATTGCTTTAATTTTTTCACTGCTAAGTGATATGGTAAATCATTATTTACTGCTTGTTTAATAAATGCAACTTTAAAGGCATGAATTCCAATGTTTGCATTATCAAACGTATTAGCGACCGCTTCATCCAATTCAGAATACTCAAGTACCGTGTCCTTACTATTTTGATTTACTAATCGTCCGACACTTTCACCATCTCTAGGTTGAATTGATTTAGAAGTTACGTCGCAATCGTTTACCACTGTAAACCCAGCAAATAATGGATCTAATACTTTAACTAATACGTTATCAATGTTATTTAAGAAAATAAATTTCACACCATCAGATGCCATTTTATCCAAGTAACCATTTTTTTCTAATGATTTAAATACACCACCATTTCCGTTTGGCGTCTCCATTATATATCCCTGTTCATTAAGTACCAATTGCCCAGTTTCACTTAACGCGACCATGTTTTCTTGTTTAAAGAAATGTACATTATCAGGGTTATAACCAAAATAATCATGTTGTTCAAAGTACGATAACGTTTCTTCATGATTGATATCACTAGTCATGATATACCAATTGATTAAATGACCAGTTTCCTTTTTAAGTTTAAGTAATTGTCGTGCTTGTAATTCAAACAAACTAACTCCTTTTATTTCAAATGAACCTTTAGGGCCTTTATAACCTAAACGCGTACCTTGACCACCGGCCATTAATAAAACTGCAAATTCACCGTTTCGTATTGCTTCTATGCCTTTTTGTTCATATTTATCACTTTCTTGATTAGTCAATTCAGTCTTGCGTAGATATTTTACTTCTGAAACAGATGACACATCAGAAATTGATTGACGGTTAACATATAAATCTTGAAATAATTGTTGAATACTTTCTAAATCTAATTCATTTACTTTCGATTCTAATTTTTCTTTTTCATTGCTGCTCATTAACTTTTCATATTCACTCAAATGTTCTTGATTATATTTCTTTAATTGATTTTGATCTAACATTTTAACTCTCCTTGTGATTAATTCAATATGTATTCATACTCTCATTATTTGATAGTTACCCTAAAATGGACTGACTTATATATTTTAATAAATGACTAATAGAAGTTTGAAATAATATGTATAATGCGCCAATACTTAATGCAGTAGCCAGTGATACATCGACTAAGCCACCAGTTTTAAAGGTAAACGGGAACTTAATAGTAAGAGGAATAGGATAAAGTAACTTTACTCCCCTTGGCGTTAACATATCTAGTATAACATGAGAGGCCATACCACCGATAATAGAAACCAAATAGTAAGTAGGAGTTTGAATCAAATTAAGGAGAAATATAATGATACCTATAAATAATAAGGAGTGAGTGAATGTCCTATGACCGAATAACAGCCTTATAATTAAACTAAGCAATTTTAATTTTCTACCAATTTTACTTCCAGTGTGACAAATGTCTGGTAATAAACTTGAAACTACAGATAAACATATTACTGTAACAGTTGAGAACAAATCTGTTTGAAAGTGTTCGGTTGTTAATGCACCTACTAGTAATCCAGCAGATACGTGAGTTTTGCCTGTCATAAACCTTCTCCTTTATACAGAACATTTTAACATAAACCACTCTAAAATACGAACATATTTTCGGTGTTGACTAAATAGTGTATCACAAAATTTAAAAAGTATATCATTAATACTTGAAAACGATTACACACTGATATATGATATAGACATAAATAACATAAAGGATGTGTTCTTTAATGGCAATGACTGTTAAGAAAGATAATAATGAAGTTAGAATTCAATGGAGAGTAGCTGATATCAAAATCCCTACTAGTGAAATTAAAAATATTTCACAAGACCAAGAAATTCATGCCGTTCCAGATTTAGATTCTAAAAATATTTCACGTATAGGTTCTACCTTTGGTAAAACTAATAGAGTGATTATTGATACAGATGATCATGAATACATTATTTATACGCACAATGACCAAAAGGTTTATAACGAATTAACTAAGTAATAACAATATACATTTTTCATTCGCAAAGTTATAAATAAACTGTCAACTTCCGCTATGTAGTTGACAGTTTTTTAATCTAAAATAATAAATACTGTATTACTTTGTATTTTTCTTAATATTAATTAAACTACACTTAGATAAGGAGGTTAAATTATGTTTGTTGTTACAAATAGAATCACCGTAAAAAAAGGATTTGCAGAAAAAATGGCGCCAAGATTCACTAAAGGTGGAAAAATTGAAGCATTGCAAGGTTTTCATAAAATTGAAGTTTGGAAAGTGGCACGAGATCATGAAAGTGAAGACATGTACGTAAATACATGGTGGGAGACTGAAAAAGACTTTGAAGCTTGGACTAAAAGCGATGCATTTAAAGAAGCACATCAAAACAGAGACAAAACATCGTCTGAATCTTCACCGGTGATTAGCAGTGAAATTGTTAAAGCTACGGTATTATCTACATTAAATTAAAAAAAGGCAATGAAGTATAGTTAGGAATTGTTTATTTCAACATTTCTAACCTTTAACTTCATTGCCTTTACTATTTTATAATAATAAATGAGCCAATAACGCTATAATTGGTAAAGTGATTGCAGTTCTAATTAGGAAAATCATAAATAATTTACCTAAACTTACCGGTATTTTAGAACCTAATATTACACCACCAACTTCTGATAAATATATTAATTGAGAAATACTTAAAGCACCAATTACAAATCTTGTAATCTCACTGTGCGCATCAGCAATTAATATAGATGGTAAGAACATATCTGCAAAACCAATCAATAATGTTTCAGAGGCTTTAGCCGCTTCTGGTATTTGTAATAATTCAAGTATTGGAATAAAAGGTTGACCAATAATTGAAAAAACTGGCGTATAATTAGCTATCATAGTCGCAAGCGTTCCGATGCTCATAACGACTGGAAGGATAACAAACCACATATCTATTACAGTTTTTAAACCGGATTTCCAAAACTCTTTAAACCCTGGTGCTTTCAATCCAACAATAGTTGCCTCTTCAAAACCATATCCCAGTGCCGTTTTACCTTCAGGTAGTTTTTCTAATCTAGTATTCTCAGAAACTTCTTTAGTAAATTCATCAGGTATTTTGTTTAATGGCCAAATACGTGGCATAATCATTGCAGCAACAAAACATGAAATAATTACAGTTAAATAAAACGCAAAAAATTTATGTTGTAATCCCACAGTTTCTGCAATAACGATAGCAAAAGTAATAGAAACGACACTAAACGTAGTAGAAATCACTATGGATTCCCTTCTAGAGTAAATGCCTCTTTCATACTGACGACTTGTTATTAGGACACCTACAGTTCCATCACCAATAAACGAAGCTAAATTATCCACTGTAGAGCGCCCTGGCAATGTGAATAATGGTCTCATAATTGGTCTAAATAAGGGGCCTAAAAATTCTAATAAACCATATTCCATTAAAAAAGGTAAGAATAGTGCAGCAAATAAAAATACTGCAACCAATGTAGGTAAAAGATCATAAAACACTAAACCACCAGTGTCCTCTGAATAAATAACCTTTGAACCAAGTTTAAAATAGGTCATCCATACAAAGACGACGGCTAATAATCTTAATGTCATCCAGACTGGACCAACTTTAAATGCACTATCTAATAATCCGCCTGGTTTAACTTTATTTTTAAAAATTGTCGAATAAAGTACTGTTAATATTGCAGACAATGTAATAATAAAAATTATAATAATTGGCATTGCATCACCTAGTAGACCTTTTAGCCAATTTGCTAAAAAGGCTACAGGTAATGTAGTTTGTTTCTCACCATCTTGTGTAACTGGTACTGGAATTAAGAAAAGTATAATTCCAATAATAGACATAGTTATGAATTTCGCTCTACCTTTGGCAATCTGTTGCTTTGAGTAACCTTCCACCACTAATAACCTCTTTCTTTCTCATTATTGATGCTTTTATATACATTGATTATGTAAATATATTTAGTAAAACAACGAACTTTTATATAAATATAAGAATATATGCATTTTTATAAATAGCATGTTAAATACTATATATCATTTTTAAATGATATGCAATATAAAAAGAGCTAATTTTCATCATAAATATGAGAATAATTAGCTCTTATATTTCATTAAATTCGTCTTAATAAAAATAAGAAATATGGCACCCCAATGATAGCAATTATTACACCCACAGGTATATCTAATGGTGGATGAATTCCTCTCGCTAACCCATCACTGAACAAGATTAAAATTGAACCTATACAACCAGACATAATTACAACATGGAAGTAACGCTGACCTACAATAGATCTGGCGATATGTGGTGCAATTAGGCCTAGAAAACTTATACCGCCTACTACTGAAATGGAGGCACCAGCCAGCATAACCGACAAAATAAGTAAGATCATTTTGAGTCTTTGTACTCTTGCACCAAGTGCCGTAGCAATATTTTCTCCTAAATTTAAAATATCTAATTGATAACTTAAACATAATACGAGTGGTAAGGTTATAACAAACCAGGGTATGATTGAATAGAAATTTTCAATAGTATGACCATATAAACTTCCTGTCAACCAAACTAATGCATTGTTTGCATCCATAGGGTTTCTAATAAGTAAAAATTGAACTACAGCGGTACATATAGCACCGATAGCTAACCCTATTAAAGCTAAAGTTGAGCCTTTAATATTATATTTAGAAATTAAAAATGACAAAATCAAACTAATAAATAATGCACCTATGAAGGAACCAATAGGTAGTACTAATAGCGGCGCTGAAGGAAATAGCATAATTACTATAATAGCTGCCAAACTTGCGCCTTTAGTTATACCTATAACATCTGGAGATGCTAGTGGATTTCTAACTACCCCTTGAATCACCGCACCAGAAATGGCCAAACTACTTCCTACAACTAAACCTAGTAACGTTCTTGGAATTCGGTACTCGTTTAAAATGAAATCATCGAATTTTAGAATTCCGTGAATTGCTTTCAAAGGACTGTACATTGTTGAACCAACACATAAACTTACAAATATGCTTACAATTAAGCAGATGATTACAACAGTGTAACGAATAGATAATTGTCGTTTTGTCATATTCGTTTCACCCCTTTTAAAGTTATTAATAGGAAATAAATTGCCCCAACAAATGAAGTGACAATACCAACTGGAGATTCGTAAGGAAATGTAATAAGTCTACTTAACATATCTGATAGTAATAATAAATCGGCACCTATCAAAAAAGTTAAAGGCACCATTAAGAAGTAATCTTTACTTATATAACGTTTAACTATATGAGGGACGATTAAACCAATGAATCCAATCGGTCCAGCTATTGAAACAGATGCACCTGCTAATACAATTACAAGTATACCTATTACAATTCTAATCAATTGGGTCTTTTGTCCTAACCCTTTCGCTATGTCGTCCCCTAATTCCATAATGGTTAATTGACGTCCTAATAACATAGTTATAATTAGTGATAATATTAGCCAAGGCATAACTGACAATACTGCAGTCCATTTCAATCCATTAAGAGATCCTACCAACCAGAACATAACAGTGGTATTAGAATCTTCATTTAGTATTATGATACCTTGCGTTAAACTACTGAAAAATAAATGAATTGCCATTCCAGCAAGAGCTAATTTAATTGGCGTTATTTTTTTCGTTGAACCAGATAGTATATATACAGTTAGTCCGCCAATAAATGCCCCTAAGAATGCCAGATATGTTGCATAGTTACCTAATGAAGGTATTAATATCGTCACTAATACTATTACAAATGATGCACCTGAATTAACACCAAATATTTGTGGAGACGCTAATGGATTCCTAGTAATCGCTTGCATTAAGAGGCCAGCTAAGGCTAACGCACCGCCAATTAATAACCCACCAATCATTCTTGGCATTCTCACATTATGAATTAGAAATGTTTGCTTATTATTTATAGATGTAAAAAAGTATTCAAAAATATGTTTAGCATGAATTTCAGACGAGCCAATCGCTAAATTAAAATAAGCAAAAATAAAAAGAAAGCACCCACTCACAATAAATGTGAGTGCAGTGCGTCTCTTATTTGCTTTGTCTAAAGCAGATTGACTATCAGTAGATCTAATAGTCATATTTTGCCACCTTACTTTTCTTTATCTTTCTTTGAAATTTCTACAAGTTCTTTAGCCATTTCTTCAGAAGATATTAACCCTCGAGCTCTTGCCCAAGTATCACGACTAACGATACTTACACGATTATGTTTAACCGCATCTAATGTGTCCCAAACCGGATCTTTTTTCATTTCTTGATATGATGGTTCTTTAGGACTTGCGCCATCAGTCATTATAAACATACGTTCAGGATTGACGTCTTTTAATGTTTCTGCATTAAGTTGTAAATAAGGTCCTTGTAAATATTTGCTTAACCCTTTAGTGACGTCTTTATTTAATGCTTCTTTAAAGCCAAGTTGACTTAAGAATTGACCTACATAAGATTCACTTGGATGAGCTAATAATCCAGATTTAGACGCTACAGCTGGTAATACTTTTTCATTTTTATCAAATTGAATTTCATCTTTATATTTTGCAAGTTTTTCTTTATGCTCTTCTAAACGTTTCTTACCTTCATCTTCTTTATTTAAAGCTTTGGCAATTGTTTTAAAAGCCTCTATATTATCATTATAATCTCCATCAAAACTTTTTAATTCAATTGTTGGAGCAATTTTACTTAATTCTTTGTAAATACCTTTGTGTCTGTTACTATCTGCAATAATTAAATCTGGTTTTAATTTACTGATTTCTTCTAGGTTGGGTTGTTTACGAGCACCAACAGATTTATAATCTCCAATTTTTTCTTTTAATGGTTTAATAATACGATTTGGTTTGTTGTCATCAGCAACCCCAACAGGTTTAACATTTAGTGCCGCTAAAGCATCTACAAATGAAAATTCCAACGCTACGACACGTTTAGCATCTTTAGGAACTTTAGTTGTGCCTAATTCGTGTTTAATTTTAATAGAATCTTTCGATGACGATTTATTACCTGAATCACCTGATCCATTATTGCTAACATTACCACAAGCAGTAACTAAAACTAATGCAAATAATAATGCGACTATACCTGCAAACTTAAAGCCTTTCATGAATTCCACTCCTTAATATGTATAGGTTTACAATACATAGTTTATTGATAACGATTATCAATGTCAATATAATTTAGTATAATTTTTAAATTTTTTATAAAAGTAGATTAGAATTTTAATTATTAATGGATTTTACCTATAAATGATAAAATAAAAAGCCATTAATCAGAATAAATTCAAAATTAAAGGCTAATTCATTTATTAAAGTTTATATGATTAATAATACCTACAAAGAATTGATTAACATTTTTTATTAATCAATAATGGAGAATTGACCATCTTACTATTCAAAGAGTGAATATAATTATCCTTAAAATAGTGCTTTGTCATATGGTTATGATACATTACTTGAGAAAGCGCCTCATACTCCATAGCAAATTCTATAATATCACCAACTTTATAGTAATCTTGATTATTTAAATTAATCATTAGATGATCACTTGATGCACCAACAATGCTAACATCATTCTTAATAGGTTTAATTTTATTTACGTCTGTGTCAACATATCCAATATCTACAATCGCTTGTAAATAGCATTGGTTATTGTCAGATAGACGTGGTTTAATCTCTAAAATTTCCGCTTCTAATGTAATTGCATTTTGAAAAAGCATGGGTATAGATTGATTTGTTGTAGTATCTATCCCTCTAAATAATGCCTCGCCTATTCGTAACTCATTAATCCTACCCAAATCATTGTACATTAATTGGGGTATCATACTTGAGTTTCCACCTGATACAACTTTTAGTCTAAACCCTAAATTATATTCAATAGCATCAACGAATTGATTTATCTTTAATATATCTTCTTCAGTCGGAGCCGAAGACTTGAAACACATAAAGTTAAATGCAATACCTATTAATTGAATATGAGTCATTTTGATGATTTCTTCAATATAATTTAGTACATCATAAGTTATAACCCCTTCACGTCTATCCTTCCAATCTATCATTAACATAATTTGATGTTTTTGATTTAACTGTTTAGCAATCTCATTAATCTCTTTAATTGACTCAATTTCAGTTTGCATACTCATTTTCACTGATTTAATCAGTTGAGTATAATGTTTTTTAGATGTTGGTCTTAGTAAAAGATAATCACATTGCCCTTTGAAATCTTCATTTATATTTTCAAGTCTTGATTCTGCAAAATGGGTGAACCCTGATTGAATTAATGTTTCGATAATTCGACTATCACCAGCTACACATTTAATTACTGGGGTTAAATGTATATCATTATTTTCTAATAACGTTCTTAGTACATCTGCATTATATTCAATTTTAGATAAGTTTATATTGATTTGAGCCAATTATCTCACCTCATCTTTAATTGGATTATCAAGTTCGATATTTAAATATTTTTTCACTCTATTGCTCATACGCATGCGTAATAATGCCTTAACAGTAATCTTTGAACCAAAGAGTACATCTTTTAAAGCTTGAGCATGTGGTTTATTATCATTTATTGCTAATTTAACTTCATTTTGAACTAGAGAGAACAATTCTTCTTCAGTTACAAATTCCGTTTTTGAAAAGTGATGAATTAATTCAGCTAACTGATTCTGAATAACAGCATGCTGAAATTTCGCAATCACTTCTTCAATTGAATCTGCCAATAAACTTTGATTGGACACGTTGATATTTTTCAGTTTATGCGTAAGTGTATTTAAATCAATACGAGACCCACCTAAATCACGCACAATAAAATTCATTTGATAATTAGGTCCTAAATTAACTATAGTATTTTGCATATGCGCTTCTAAAGCTATGCCATACTCTTGAATTAAATTGATTAAAGGCGTAATAAGTTGTCGACTATAATTTTGAATAAAGGTTAATATACCTATATTATTTAACTCACCATTAACCCATTCGATATAACTATCAACTGTAATATGTCGATCAATTGGATTAGGATTAACCAATGCACCAGTAACAATAGTCACCCCATTGTTTGCAATATAAGGTGTTTCTCTGACAATGCATGCTAGCTGTCTAGCATCCTCGTCATTTGTTTTCGCACATAAACCATAAGGTTCTAATGCAACATTTAGTTGTGGATATTGATTTAATACATTTTGTAAAGCGCTACTTAATTTAGGTCCGTCTACCGTTGTAACACTTGAAACTGTTCTGACAGCACTCGTTGCTTGTACATTGACAGGTAATTTTATATGATATGGCTTATTGATGAGTGCCATCGTCCTAAATGATAGTGTTGCTTTCGAATCGACATCAAATGGTGTTGTTAATAAAAACTTATTTTCAATCCAATTCGCAAACTTATCGTAGATAGTATGGTTGTATTGCCATGGATGTACTAATATCACAAAATAGTCTTCTAACGAAATATGAATAGACTGTGCATATTTTCTAATTCTTGTTTGATATTCAGGTATTACTTTCTTCAATATATAATCTTCATCATTATCTATACACGTAGCTTGTGCACAGTCTTTATGGATTAACATAATTTTTAACGGTATTACTTTTTCAAACTCAGGTGAATACATTTTAACTTCATCCATAGTTAATGGCAGTTTCGTTTTAGTAAGTGGATGTGTAGGATGACCTTCTAATACTAAGCTTTCTGAATATAACAAATCATTGATTTCATTCGCGTCACTCAAATGTTGTAACCATGCAAAAAAATTTAAAGTTGTTGGCATACCAGAAAATTGCATACTAGATTGCACATTATGTTGACGTTGATAAAATTGTTTATAAATTTCAACAAAACTATCTCTACTATGTATTATTTCATCTATTAATTGCTGATGTATATTAATGTCAAAATGATTACTTAATATTTCTAATAAAGCTTCTACTGTTGATACTTCCATTATATTAGCACCACATTGATATGTAATTGGTCCTACAAATTCATACCTTGACATTACACTGTTATGATTAAAGTGAGTAGAAAGTATACATCCATGATATTGTATATCTAATTGATCATCTTTAGTTGTAATAATAGTTTGTTCTTGCCAAATGCCTTCTTTTATTAAAGCATTTAAAATACGATATTGTATATTAGTATCCGCATTTTGCCATGCGTTTAGAATCATACTTTACTCCTCCAATTTAATTGGTCTTTGAATTATATATGCAATAAATGCAATTACAAAAGTAAATGTTCCCATTGTGATAAATGTATTAATAGGTCCCATTATTTCTGATAATGTTGTTAATATTAAACTACCTAAAGGAATCATCCCTCTATCCATCATGACGATACTTAATATCTTTCCTCGATGCTCTGATGCTATATCCTCTTGAAAATATATACGATTTGATGTTCTAGCTAATTGACCAAATAAACCTACAAGTGACATGCAGATAAACATGAATATAATGTTATGCATAATGACACCTACAAGCGCTAATCCAAATAGACAAGAACTTAAATAATACATTTGAACAGTGGTGAACTTTTTCAAAATTATGGGTAGTATAAGTGTTGCAATCATACCACCTACAGCACAAAAGGTCATTGACACACCAAAGATTTCTGAGCGACCAGGAAAGAGATCATGTACTAATACAGGTACTAGTGTAGTATACGAAAACCCAGTAGCCATGATAATCAATGACGTAATAAATATTCTTGAGGCCTGCATATTATTCTTAAAGTATTCCCACACAACCGTAAATGAAAACCCTTTGTTAGCTTTATTTACCTCACCAACTGTCTTGAAGGTTAATGGTAAACACAATAGAACAGCAATGAAGTAACACATTGATTGCGCTAGGAAAGTAAACGGTGCATGGTAAATTGAGAGTATCAATCCTGCGATTGCCGGACCTATTGAGCGACATATGTTTATGATAAAAGAATGATATGAAACGGCTTGGCTTGTATTTAAATGTACAGATAAATCGGGCAATACAGCTTGTCTTATTGGTGTTTCCGTCGCATTAATCATACCTCGAAGTGTGGCATAAATAAGGATTATAATAATCGGCACTTGTTCTAATAAAAAGGTACAAACACATAGTGTGCTTGTCACTAAAAATGAAGATGAAATGGTAAGTTTCAATAATTTTCCTCTATCAAATTTATCAGCTATAGCGCCAGCCCAGACACTTAGTAACAAAATTGGTACGAGTCGGCAAAAATTAACCAATCCCAAATAGACTGCGTTATGATAACTAGTAAGTACATACCAATTCAAGCCAATTTGTCCTATCCAATTCCCTAGAAATAATAAAAAGGAACTAGAGAAGAAAAATTTCGCCACAGTATTCCACCTACTTATTTATAATAAATTTTATAATTGATAATGAATATCATTATCGATATTATGGATTATACAAATGATTTAGATTTTTGTAAAATGAATTTGAGGTGCAATATGGATAATTTAATTTCAATAGACAATATAGATTTACATTTAACTGATGAAGAATTAGGAGCTTTATCGTTTTTAAAGCAAGAAATACCCCATTTAGTAAACTACTTTAAAAATGAATTGCTCGTTGCACGAGATAAAATTTCTCAACGCTTAATTACATCCCTTTACAGAGAAAATTTAGTCAACGCTAAATCAAATAGTACCTTTGTCTCATCATGTGATATTAAAAACTTTCCAATAAGTGGAGAACATCAAATTATGCGTGTGCATTTTCCCGAAAGCGATAAATATTTATTCGCAAAAGTTTCCGGAACACATGCATTTGGTCGTGTAGATGTTGAAGGTCCATTTTATTATTGTGATAGTGATGGTAGTCAATGTGTTCGTATACTTCATCCTAATGAAGTATTATCTGATATCTTAAAAGAAAATCCAGAGCTAGATAATGAGGCAAGTTCTCAATTCAAAGACGATATGGAAAACAGTGTTGCAAATATGGCGTTAGCACTTGCATATCAAGCATATGAGATGCAACATTCAAATGAACCTTTATTGGAAATAATTCTTAATGAACAAGATAGTTATTTGCGTTCAGAGCAGGCAGTTATAGAGGGACATCCGCTTCATCCTGGAGCTAAATTGCGCAAAGGCCTTAATGCTAATGAGAATATTAAATATAGTTCAGAATATAACAAAGAAATTCATTTAAAGTGTGTGCTTATTCACCAAAGTATCGCTAGAACACAATCTTTATCGTTTACTTATAATGCTGAATTAGAAGCACAATTTCCAGAACTATATAGCCAAATTAAAACTGAGTGTGATAACTTGAGTAATCTGAGTGAATATCATTTAATGATTGTTCATCCTTGGCAGTTAGATAATGTATTATTAAGTCAATACGAAGAGGAAATAAATAATAATTTAATGATTCCACTAAAGATAGAAATACCTTATTACGCTGGTTTATCTTTTAGAACTTTAATGCCAAAATTCCCAAGCATGCTGCCACATATTAAGTTATCTACCAATGTACATATTACTGGTGAAATTAGAACTTTATCTGAACAAACAACTCACAATGGTCCTTTAGTTACTCAAATCTTAAATGACATTTTAAAGCAAGATAAAGATTTCACTCATTATAGAGTTGGTATTTTAAATGAATTTGCTGGTATTCACTTTTATAATTTAAATGACGAGGAAGCTATTCAAACAGATCGAAGTGAACAATTAGGAACGCTCTTTAGGGACAATGTATACAATCTAACTGAAAAAGATAGTATTCCTATGATTCCTTCAAGTTTAGTGGTTAATTATAAATATAATGAAGAACCACCAATTATTAGTTTAATTCAACGTTATAAACATCATTATGACAAATCTAATCTTGATATCGCAGCTCAAGAATGGTTGTCAGATTACATTTCTCAATTGTTAGGCATAGTGATTCCTTTATTTGCTAAATATGGCATTGCACTTGAAGCACATTTACAAAATTCAATTGCAACATTTAACGCTGATGGACGATTAAATACTATTTATATTCGCGATTTTGAAGGCTTACGTATTGATGAACAACTTTTAAATGAAGCTGGATATACGACAAATGATTTTCACGAAAAATCTAGAATCTTGACCGATTCTAAAACAACAGTATTTAATAAAGTCTTTTACTCGACAGTTCAAAACCACATAGGTGAACTTATATTAACTGTTTCAAAATTCATTGAAGATGAGGAATTTGAATCTAAACTGTGGGATAGCGTAAGCAAAATTATTCATAACATTTTAAATAGCTTAACGGATATTAACACAAGCCGCATTTCAGAAATTAAACAAATTATGTTTGATAGAGACATTGATTATAAATGCGTGACAACGATGCGTTTAGAAGATGAAGCACATCACTATACTTATATTAAAGTAAGTAATCCACTACATGGTTAAATGATATTAGAAATCAAAACTTAATTCTAAAATAAAAAAACCCTTTAGGTTATATAAACCTAAAGGGTTAAATCTATTATTATTGTAATCCTGATCTTTCAGAATTGTTGTTGTTATTATTATTGTTGTTTTTTTCGTTTTTTTGTTGCCATTCTTTTTTAGTCATAACATCATCAACTTGCATGTTAACTTCTACAACTTGTAAACCAGTGATGTATTTAACTTGTTCTTTTACTAATTCAGTAACTTTACGGAAGATTTTTGGTGCTGATTCACCATATTCTAAGATTACTTTTAAGTCGATTGCTGCTTGTTTTTCGCCAACTTCAACAGAAACACCAGTAGTTACATTGTTGCCACTAGAGAATGCGTTAGTAAAGTTATCAGCGAAACCGCCTTTCATATCTAAGATACCTTTAACTTCACGAGCTGCGATTCCAGCAATTTTTTCTACAACTTCATCTGAGAAAGTTAATTTGTTTTCAAATTGTTGTTGTTCATTTTGTTCTCTGTATTGTTCAGCTTGTTTTTGTTGTTCTTCTCTTTCTTTTTCATTAACTCCAGTTTGATTATTGTAAGCTTGTTTAGCTTTGTTATTGTTATCTACTGACATATTACATTCTCCTTTATAATTGATTTTTTTCTTTTAATATTTAGTTCTTAAATAAAGTATTTAACTCCATCTATTTAAGAAATTCATGAAATCCTGTGTACGGTCTTTAATATACCCAACACCAATTCCGATTAAACATAAAACGATAACCAAAATTGTTTTCCAAAATCCTAAAGTTAGGAATAAGATTGCTATAATTAAAAATGCAAAGAAACCAATGATACGCCATTTATATGATTTAATGAAGTCAATGATTTGTTCACTTGCATCTTGTCCATTTTGATTATTATTATCAGCCATGTTATCCCTCCCTTACAGAACGCGTTGTCCAGCAGTTTTTTGATCTCTGACATTTACTTCAAGTTTTCTCACTGGTAATTCAGTAAAATGTTCTACATTATGCTTAATGTCTGAACGAATACTTTCAGTTAGTGACTTAACTTGTACATCATTTGGTACTAAGAAGTCAGCCTTGATATCAATGTAAGATTTGCTTTTCTTATTATAAAGCTTCGCTACAACATTAGGTTGTCTTACTTGATCGTATTTAGTAAGTGTATCGTAAGCTGATTTTTCAACTGCTTTACGAGATACATAAATATGACCATCATCATAATCTTTGTATAATCCTGGTTTTCTATATGTTGGTTTAAAGATGCTGAATACTAATATTAAACCTATCAATATAAGTAGAGCAGCTAAACCAATTAATAGTGGTTGGAACCAATTGAATTGTAAGAAGAAGTCTTGATACTTAGATATACGACTATCTTTTATGTACATAAACAATAGGAATCCAACAATAGCAACTATTAATAGGCCGAGGATAAAGTTTTTTAGCCTTTTCACCTCGTATGCACCTCCTAAATTATTGTTGAATTATTATATAGAAAATAATACCCTTTAAATATTTTTCAAAACATTAATGAAAAACTATTAATTTAATTATATAAATATTTATTAAAGTTTTACTTTCTAGATAGAATATTCCCAAATTTAGCATAATAAAAACATATATTTTATTATTATTTTTTCAATTCGTTTTGCTTTGAACTTTTATACTGTAGTATGTTTGGAAACTTATTAGAAGTTCTTGGATGATCGATACTTAATGATTTAAACAATGACCAAATCATTAAAATAATAACTATTGAAAATGGTAAAGCGGCAATGATTAATAAGTTTTGAATCGCTTGTGTACCACCTGTATAAATCATAATCATTGCAAATAATGCTAGAATAATACCCCAACTGACTTTAACAAATGATGCAGGATTGATGTCACCTTTTGAACTAAGCATACCCAATACGTATGTTGCTGAATCGGCTGAAGTAACGAAGAAGATCATAATAACTATGAGAGTGATTATGCTAAGAATAAATCCTAGTGGATAATGTTCCAACGTAGCAAATGTTGCAGTTTCAGTAGCTTCTTTTGCAATGTTAGCAATGCCATTATCTTGTAAATAAACGGCAGATGCTCCAAATACAGCAAAGAAGAAGAAACATACAAGTGCAGGTACAAATAGAACACCAAGTATAAATTCTTTAATTGTACGACCTCTAGATACCCTAGCAATAAAGATACCCACGAATGGTGCCCATGATACCCACCAAGCCCAATAGAATATTGTCCAGTTTTGGAGCCATTGGAATTTTTCTCCTCCATTCATTGGAATACGTAAACTCATACTAAAGAAATTAAAGATATAATTACCTAAACCATTTGTAAATGTATTTAGAATATAAAGTGTTGGGCCAAGAATAAATAAGCCAATTAGTACAATAAAGGCTAACAACATATTGACGTTACTAAGCGTTTTAATCCCTTTATCAATACCTGACCAAGCAGACCATGTAAACAATATAGTCGCAATAATAATTAATATTACCTGTGTACCGAAATTGCTTGGTACATTAAATAGGAAATTTAGGCCTTCATTTATTTGAAGTGCACCAAATCCGAGAGTTGCTGCGACGCCTGTAACAGTGGCGATAACAGCTAATACATCAATTGCACCACCTATAGGGCCTTTCATTGATTTTTCACCAAATATAGGAACTAAGGTTGCACTTACTAATCCAGGGTAGCCTTTATGGAAACTAAAATATGCAAAGACTAATGCTACAATTCCATATACTGCCCATGCATGTAATCCCCAATGAAAGAACGAAAATTGAAATGCATCATTGATTGCAGATTGAGTACCTGCTTTATGTATAGGGGTTAACGTAAATGCGTGGCTTATTGGTTCTGCAGTAGTCCAAAATACTAGTCCAATACCCATACCAGCACTAAATAACATGGCAAACCAAGATGGTAGTGAGAATTCAGGATCTTCTCCTTCTTCACCAAGTGTTATCGATGCATATCTTGAAAACAATAAATATACACAAACAAAGAATATGAGTAAAACCAGTAACAAATAATACCAAGAGAAATTCTTTGCTATAAATGAAGTAATGTTTTGTGTTCCCGTTTCCAATTGTTTAGGCATAAACGCGCCGTATAAAACGAATAGTGTACAAATAGCTAATGCTGTCCAAAACACAAAACTAATTGATTTCTTTCGCATCATAATACTCCTTTCAATAAAATGGTTAATTATACATTTAAGTCAAAATAAAATGACGTTTATCCTATTGCCTTTTTTTATAGGAATAAACGCCATTTATAAAGAAATATAATAGTTTGTTAATTTAAATTAATGACCAATTTGCCAATCATTGTATTGGATTCTAATATTTGGTGTGCTTGATAGATGTTTTCAGTGGTTAATCCTTCTTTAACTTTAGTTGTTGTAGGTTGATAAATATTTTGTTCAACTTTATTTGTTATGTCTTCTAAATATTCATGATGTTTTATCATATCATCAGTTTGATTTAATGGTCTAGCAAACATAAATTCATGTGAGAAACTTAAGCTTTTTGGTTTCAAAGCATTTAAATCTTGGTCATTTTCAAAAGCTACAATAGTAGCAATATGCCCTCTAGGTTTCACTAATTGAATCATGTCGTCATAGTACATATCCGTATTGAATGTACAGAATACGTAATCAACCAGTTCAATACCTTGTGTCTTAAATTGTTTTAGTAAACTCTCTTTGTGATTGAGTACAATATCAGCACCCATTTTTTTAGTCCACTCAATCGTTTCATTACGCGACGCTGTAGTAATAACCCTTAAACCATAGGCCTTAGCAATTTGAGTAGCAATACTTCCTACGCCACCTGCACCATTTATAATTAACAACGTTTTACCTTCATTTTCATTACGGTTGCGTGAAATACTAAACACATCAAACAATGTTTCATATGCTGTTATACCGGTTAATGGTAAGCTTACTGCCTGCTCAGCGCTAATATTTTTAGGTGCCTTAGCTACTAATCTCTCATCAATCAATTGGTATTCTGCATTTGATCCGTTTTGATCAGGTGAACCAGAGTAATATACAACGTCACCCTGATTAAACATAGTAACTTCACTTCCAACAGATTCAACCACACCAATCGCATCAAATCCTAGTACTCGAGGTGCTTTTGATACATCCATTAATCGCTGTTTTGTATCAACGGGATTGACACTCATAGACTGAATTTTAACTAATAATTCATGTGCTTTTGGTTCTGGTATATCTAAATTATAAGTTTTAAATAAATTTCCATCTGATAATTTAAACGGTTGTTCAAATCCAATTGCTTTCACTATTCATCCGCCACCTTTTTCAAAGCTAATATTACACTAAGTATAATATTTCAAACAAATATATAGCAATATAGAAGCCTTCAATTTAAAATACAACTAAATCTAATTTATCCTATAAAATCATTGAAAGGAGCATATAAAAATTGAAATTAAGTATTTTAGATTATGTTCCAATTTTTGAAGATAGAAACGCCCATGATGCATTTAATCATAGCATTACATTAGCCCAAACTGCTGAACAATTAGGTTATACAAGATATTGGGTTGCTGAACATCATAATGTATTCTCTGTTGCGTCAAGTGCACCTGAGATCGTAATGATGATGTTATTAGAGCAAACACAAACTATTAAAATAGGAAGCGGAGGCGTCATGTTACCGCACTACAGTGCCTACAAAGTGGCAGAACAATTTAGAATAATGGAAGCTCGCCATCCTAATAGAGTAGATATGGGTTTAGGTCGTTCTCCGAGTTTCAAGCAAGTAAATGAAGCACTTAATGAGTTTAAATCAACAAAACCAAATTTAGACAATCAAATAGAGGACTTACTACATTACTTTAGCAACAAATATGAAGCCCCGCATCGATTCATGTCTATCAAAGCAACACCTGAGATTGATACTTCTCCACAAATGTTTATTCTAGGTCTGAGTGAGAGAAGTGCGGAATTAGCTGCTCAAAAAGGGCTACCATTCGTCATTGCATTTATGGGACAATCTCAAACCAAGATTAATAGACTAATAGAATATTATCGACAACGATACAAACAATTGAATGATATTTCAAAATCTAATGAGCCATATGTAATTATGTCGACATTTGTAGTTACTGCAAACACGCTTAATAAAGTTGATGATTTATTAGATGCATTACATTTATGGCTTTTACGCATTAATTATCTTAACCAACCTAAATCATATCCTTCTATTAATACTGCTCAAAAACGTAAGTATAGCACTAGTGAACGTAATAAAATTGAGAAAAATAAAAGCCGTGTCATAAGTGGATTGCCTAAAGATATTCATCTAAAATTAACTTATTTATTAAATACGTATCAAGTGGATGAAATCATGATAATGCCTCATGTATATGGGGAACAAGCAAGATTGGAATTGATTCAATTAGTCGCCAATAATTCACTTTAAACTTTGATTATTTCAGTGTTCAAGTTATGTTATAACTTACTATTGCCATAAAAAATTTATGATTTCATCTGACACTTCTTTATTATGATGTAGCGCACTATGTTGCGCTTTCTCCCCTTTATATTCAGATTCTTTATATGTTTTAGGACTATTGCCCAATAAGTATTTTAAAGAGCGAGACGAACTATTAGATACCCTTCCATCAGAGTGTGTTCCGTCTTGCAAATCCCCATAAATATTTAACACTTCTATGTTTTTATTTTTATAGACATCTTTTAGATCTAATAATTTTTCATAATCAGCATTCATTTTACTAGGCTTACCATCTTTATCGACAGTAATTTCATTTACTTTTTCATTTAAATTTAAAACACCGTTATATGTACCAGCTATATTTACTTCTTTTTGAAGTTGAGGTAATTGTCTATCATTTCCATAATATTTCATAAAATAAGCAAAAGATAAGTTTCCCATTGAATGCGCTACAAAATTATAATTATCTATATTGTATTTTGATTTCATTTTTGTAAGTACATTTTTTATGTTTTGAGCATTTTGCATTATGTCACCATTTTTATTATCCTCAAATAATATTTTTATAATTGGATTTTTAGACTTCTTTGAAATTTTGCCACTAAACTGTACTTCTCCGCTTGATAAAACATATGCTGTAACTACATCCTTGGTGACACCTTTTTTTACAGCTTGATTGACCATATATTTTTCAGAATTATTGGTTCCGCCATATCCATGCATAAATAAAGTTGCAACTTGCTTTTTATCATTACTTTGATAATGAGATGAATTGTTACTCTTTGATTGACATCCTATTAATGTAAAAATCATTAGGCTAATAATTAAACTAAATATTATCTTTTTAAAAGTTCTCATAATAATACTCCAATATGTTTTCTTTAAGTATAAATGATGTAGTTACAAAAATGAAAATTAAGTTAAATAGAACGTTTAAGCATATGTGGTAATAAGTTGAATATATATTTTTGAATTATTTTTTTCATGTGATCAAGCCAAGAAAAAATAAATAGGACTGAGAAAAGCTAAATTTAGCATTTCCCAATCCTACCTTACAATTGTATCTATCATTGCTTTTTGTTACAAAGTTATATTAAATGCAATTATTTTATTTCCTTACTTTCCGCTAGTTCTTTGTACCAATATGCGCTCTTCTTAGGATAACGTTCTTGCGTTTCAAAATCGACATAAAATAGACCGTATCGTTTTTCATAACCATTTGACCAAGAAAATACATCCATCAGTGACCAAATGAAGTACCCTTTCACATTCGCACCATCACGAATAGCATCAGAAATGACTTCTAAATGTTTTTTCACATAATCTATACGTGCATCATCATCTACAGTTTTACGTTCCTCATCAAATTGGTCTTTATAACCAAGTCCGTTCTCAGTAATATAAATTTTATGGTAATTAGGATAATCTTTAACTACTCGCATGATTTGATCATATAAGCCTTTAGGATAAATCATCCAGTCCCAATCAGTACGTGGTACATCAACATCAAATTCACGTTGACCTACACCTTTAAGTTGATATTTAGAACCACCTTTATCACCAGTAGCATTATGTGTAATTTCAGATTCGCCATCATAACCTCTCATCCAATCACTCATGTAGTAATTGATACCAAGGAAGTCATTTAAATCTTTAGCCGCTTCTAGTACTTTATAATCCTCTTCTGGTATATCTAATTTACCACCATTTACAGATAAAATGTGTTGGACGCCTTCCATAGTTTCACGAGAATATTTACCAAGATAAGTTGCATCTAAAATGAATTTATTATGAATAATATCTTCTAATTCAGCCGCTCTAACATCTTCAGGATTAGTTGGATCATAAGGATATTTAGTTGGTAACGCATGCACGACACCTACTTCACCACTATAGCCATTATCTTTAAACAATTTAACTGCTTTCGCATGTGCAACCATCATGTTGTGATGTGATTGAAACACTTTAGCAAAGTCGTATTTAATTCCAGGAGGGAATTTACCTACTAAATATTGGCCATCACCGATAGGCCCAATCTCATTAAATGTAGTCCAATAATTTACTTCTTCAAATTCTTCGAAACAGAATTTTGCATACTCAACAAAGTACTCAATTGTCTTACGATTTAAGAAATCACCATCACTATGCAGTGTCTCTGGTGTATCAAAGTGATGTAATGTTACAAATGGTTCTACATGTCTTCTATGACATTCTTTAAATAAATTATGATAGTATTCAACACCTTTAGGATTAACCTCACCATATCCTTTAGGGAATATGCGTGACCATGCAATCGAAATACGAATACCATTCACACCAAATTTTTCACTTAATTCTAAATCTATAGGATATTTATTATAAAAATCACTTGCTGGTTCAGCTGTATACCAATAGTTTTCTTCAAGATAAGTGTCCCATGCTACACGACCTTTTCCATCTGTTTGAGTCGCACCTTCTGCTTGATAAGCTGCTGTCGCACCACCGAATATAAAATCTTCTGGTAATTTTTTCATTATACTTTCATCTCCTAATTATTTTTCAAATTGTTGTTGAACGAAGTCTAATGCTGCTTTGCCATCTCGAGTTAAATTAATGTATTCAACACCTTGTGTTTTAGCTAATTTAATACCTAGTCGATCTGTATCTTGTTTAATGTCTTCATAATTTGAAGCCACTTGTGGTGCTAATATAATTAAATGATAATCTTTCATTATATCCATGTGAGCACCATAACCACCTGCTGCTGCCTTAACTGGAACATTATAGTCTTCAGCTGCTTTATTTAATGCGTTAGCTAATAATCCACTAGTTCCTCCACCAGCACATAATACAAGTACATTTGTTTGTTCTGTTATATTACTTTGTTTCGCTTTATTTTCTTCTGAATCATTACTTTGATTAGACTGTGCATGACTAGCTTCAGTTGCTCCAGCTGATGCTAGGATGGCATCTGCTTTTTTAGTATCAAAGTTTGCTGCCACTTTGTCTTGTAATTCATTATTAGCTTCTTTGTTTCCTAATTCTTCTTCTAAAATTTGTTCATCATAAACTTTTACAAATGGGTAGTAAATGATTACATCTACTACGATTAAGACGATTGCTAATACGAATGACCAGAATGCAAAACCAGTACCCATCACGATACCTAAAGGACCTGGCGTAGTCCATGGTAAGAAGATACTAAAACTATTCATTCCTAATACATCGACGAAGAATTTAAATATCCATACGTTTGCAATTGGTGCAAAGATAAATGGAATAAAGAATACTGGGTTTAATACCAATGGTGCACCGAATAAAATCGGTTCATTTACACCAAAGAAGGTAGGTACTACAGATGCTCTACCAATCGCTTTATTACGTTTCGATTTCGTTAACCACATGAACATAAATGGCACGACTAAAGTTGCACCAGTACCACCCATTGTAACTACGAACATTTGTGTACCTGGTGTAATAACGTTATTAGCATGTTCTCCAGCTTGAATTAAATGTAAGTTTGCTTCTAAGTTAGCATAAGTAATTGCTGCAATTGCTGGTTCTACAATTGATGGACCATGGATACCCACGAACCAGAAGAATGCAAAGGCACCAAAGATAATTGTTACACCGACCCATCCATCTGCTGCTGTAAATAATGGTTCGAATAATTTTAATATGCCGTTTGCTACATTCGTATGAGCAGTAGCTCTAACAATTAAATCTAATGCATATAAAATAATAATTACTGCTGATAAAGGGAAGATGTCTTTAAATACTTGTGAAATATTTGGTGGAACTTCTTTAGGCATTTTGATTGTAATATTACGTTTGATAAAGAAGTTATATACAATTACAGTGATAAAAGCTGAAAGGAAGGCTGTTAATAAACCTTTAGTTCCCATAAATGCACTTAAAAATCCACCATCTTTAGCAGGATCAGCTGCTAGGAATAAGAACCCACACATTGCTGCCATCATCGTAGATATAAAGTTAATTTGATTTGTTTTATCAAGCTTCCGGTTAAATGAATCAGTTAACGATTTGGCAGTAGTACCTGCTACAATAAAACCAACAATACCCATCGTATAGTTATATGGTTTCATTAAGATACCTTCCATTGTTTTACTCCATGTGAAACCAAATACGTTAGGAACATACGTAATTAAAATAAAGATACTAGAGAATAAGATAATTGGGATTGCTGCTATAAATCCATCACGAATTGCTCTTAAATAAATATTACGTGATATTTTTTCAAAGAATGGCTTTCCTTTCTCAATCCAGGCAATTAATTTGTTCATAGTACTCAACTCTCTCTTCTATATAATTCTAATAGATGTTTCATCAAATCTTTTAATAATAATGTCGTCATCAAATGATCTTGACCATGCATCATTGTGACACTATAGGCAATATCTTCTCCTTGTGCTTCTTTTGCTAATAAACTTGTTTGAGCTTTATGAGCATTTGCAATACATTCATTGGCTTCTTCAGTTAATTGTTCAGCTTTATCTAACTCCCCATTTTTAGCTGCTGTTAGTGCTTCTAACAACTTAGAACGAGCGTCGCCAGCATATGCTACAATTTCAAACCCAAGTAATTGCACTTCTTCTCTATTCATCATTAACGCCTCCTTTAAATTATTTTGATTTCCATGATGTTGCAGTTGTTTCTAGTACTTTATTTAAATCATCAATATTTTTGAAACCAGTTGTACGTAACCATTCACGTGCAGCCTCTTCACCTTGTTCGATATATACTTTCACTGCACCTGACCACGTTGCACGACCACAAAGTACGCCGTTAAATTTAGCACCAGCTTCGTGTGCAAATTTTAATGTTTCTTGGAATAATTCTGCAGATACACCAGCACTTAAATAGATATAAGGTAATTGTGTTGAAGCCTCTTGATCACGGAAATATTGAGCCGCTTCTTCTTTTGTATAAACTACTTCACCTTCAGCAAATCCTTCTACATAATTCATATTTACAGGTACTTCAACTTTTAGAACATCCACATTAAATCGTTCTTCAGAGAATAATTTCATTGCCTCATTTACTTTACGTGGTTTTACTTTTGCAAACGCAGCACTCTTATTATCTGGAATATTATCATCGTATGTTAGTACTTCTAAGAAGAATGGTATATCTTCTGCTACACATTCAGATCCAATTCTTTCAATATATGCTTTCTTTTGAATGTTAATTTCTTCAGCATCATCAACATCGTAGTAAAGTAAAAATTTAACAGCATTAGCTCCTTGCTCTTTTAAGCGCTTTGCTGACCATTCAACTAAACAGTCAGGTAAGCGACCTTTAGCGTTTACGTCATAACCTGTTTTTTCGTAGGCTAATAATAAACCACAGTCTTTATTACGAGCATCTGATGCTGGAAGTCCATATTCTGGGTCTAATAAAATTGATGACGCATATTTAGTTAATTCCTCTGAAACTAGAACTTTTAATTGTTCAATTTGTTCAACAGTTGGTTCTTCTGTTTGATGTTCTGCCATCATTCTTTTCAAAGCACCACGTTGGTCAAATGCTAAAGCTGAGATAACCCCCTCTTTAGTACTTAATTGTTCTATTGATGCTAATTTTTGTTGTGATTTTGTCATTAGTTACACCTCTATAACTTCAATTTGTTGGAATATTTCGTCAAATTTATTTACATTAATATGTCCTGTTTGGCTTTCCATTGCATTCAACATTCCAAATGCATTGGCTTTTTTTAATAACACATCATCCTCATCATCATGAATTAATCCTGAGGCTATGCCTGCTACAGTAGAATCACCTGATCCTACAGGATTTACTACTTCTATATGAGGAATATTTACTTTATAAAACTTATTAAGATGCTTAGCGAACGCGCCTTGGCTGCCTAGTGAAACGATAATCCACTCTATACCATCAAATATGGGTTGATTCACTGCATCTTTAAGACACTCTACATCAGTGGTTACTTTAGTTTGTAATAATTGTGCTAACTCATCGATATTTGGTTTGATTACCGTTGGTTTATAGTCACTAAGTAGAACATCTAGTAAAGATTGACCCGAACTATCGAGCACAGTCGATATTTGATGTTGATCAGCTAATTGAATTAAATCAGCATAGTAATCCGACTTTAAGCCCTTTGGTAAACTACCAGAAATAGCAATAACGTCAGATCTTCTTAATAAATGTGATAGATGTGTTTTAAATTCTGTAGCTTCTACTTTAGTAATTGAAGGACCTTGCTCAAGAATCTCTGTCTGTTGACCTTCATGTAGAATGGCAATACAATTTCGAGTTTCTTCTTTAATCTTAAAAAAATTATGGTTAATTTGAGCGTTGTTCAATTGTTGCTCAATGAACTCTCCCAACTTACCACCTAAGAAACCACTCGCTTCAACATCTTCTCCATATTCTGATAAAACTCGAGTTACATTTAATCCTTTGCCTCCTGCAGTTTTAATCGTTTTATTAACGCGATTCACTGTATCTAGATTAAATTGATCTAAAGAATATGAAATATCAATCGAAGGATTTAGTGTTAATGTTAGAATCATAGATTGTCACCCTTAATCGTGATATTCACCTTTGTCCCATTTTTCTAAAAATTCATCGAAGAAATGAGGATCAGCTTGTTTTTCGTTATGTGCTTCTAAATGTTCAATTTTAGCTATTAATTTTTTATTTTCTTCTGTCGGCTTATATTCAGCTTTTATGAAAGCATCTACAATATCGAAGATGAATAGTTCACCTACAATTTTTCCACCAAAACTTACGACATTTGCGTTTAATTCTTCTTTAGAATATAGTGCTGTAGTCATATCACGAACTAAAGCAGTACGTACGCCAGGCACCTTATTAGCAGAGTTACTTATTCCAACTCCTGTTCCACAAATACATACGCCTAAATCCGCTTCTCCACTTGTTACAGCTTCACCAACTTTCTTACCGAAAATTGGATAGTGTGTTCTTGTGAAATCGTAAGTTCCTACATCAATTACTTCGTGTCCTTGTTCTTTTAAATGTTTTGAAACTGCCATTTTTGTGTCTGTTACAATATGATCGCAACCAATAGCTATTTTCATATTAAAGTCCTCCTATTTAGCACATTTTATTTAACATATCTACACGGATTTGATGACGACCACCGTCATAGTGTCCATTTACAAATTCTTTAGCGACATGCTTAGCAAGTGTATCTCCAACTATTTCTGAACCCATCGTAATCATACGTGCATTATTGTGACCACGTGTCATGTAAGCAGATCTTTCGTCTGAAACTTCTGCTGCAATCATCCCTTTAACTTTCGTAGCTACCATGAAACTTCCTGCGCCAAATGCATCAATTGCTATGCCTAAATTTTCATCATTCTTTTGTACTTCTTGAGCAACGGCTAATGTTGAATCAACAAAGTCTACATCCTTGCCTTCTGTCACATCTACTACTTCATGATTATTTTCTTTTAAAAATGCTTTTACTACTTCTTTGAGTCGTTTACCGTCTACATCTGAACCAATAATAACTGTCATAATCATTCTCCTTTAATAAATTGATTCACATATATGTGTCTATTTTTATATTGTGAAAAAGCGCTTTCAACTCTTTATGTTTAAATTATAAACATAAATAAACAATTAATCAACATTGAATGTTTGAATATTGTTTGATAATTAGTTGTTTTAAACAAATAAGTTTTATTTATGTTTGTTTAATCTTTTAGAAAGACAAAAAAGCCTAATATTGTTCAATTTCAAACAATATCAGGCTTAAAGTGTGATTTAATCAATCACTTCAGTATGTAATTTTAATTTCTCTATGTTATCTATCTCACCCTTATCAATGATGACGGCAGTTAAATCGTCTAACTTGCATAATTGAGTGAAGTCTTCTTTTCCTAATTTTGATGAGTCTACTAGTAAGTACTTTTCAACTGAACGCTCCAAAGCCAATTGTTGAGTATATGCTTCATCAATAGTCGAAGTGAGGACATCGATATCTTTTATGCCATTACAACTAAAAAACATTTTACTAAATCGCATTGTTTTCAGTAGTGTATTAGCCATTTCTCCTACAAATGATTCAGTTAAATCTCTCATTTCGCCACCTAGCAAATACACTTTGAAATTAATTGATCTTTTTTCGAATAATATTTTAAATACAGGAAAACAATTGGTAATAACTGTTAATGATTTCAACTCCATTATTTCTGCTAAGCACTCAATAGTAGTACCTGGTCCCAGAAAAATCGTATCATTTTCTTCGATTATTTGAATTGCTTTACGTGCAACACTACGTTTTTCTTCTATATTGTGTGTGTGTTTCTCTTGATGTGATTTCTCTTTAAATTGAAAGATGGAATTACTTCTTGCGCCACCATGAATTTTAGTGAGCAAACCTTTTTCTTCGAGTTCTGCTAAATCACGTCGTACCGTCATATCTGATACATTTAATTCTTCTACAATTTCATTTGTTCTGACGGTACCCTTTTGATTTACGAGTTTAGTAATTTCATCTAAACGATCGTATTTATTCATTCAATTCTTCACTCCCACATCACATTTTCAAGTATTATTATAATAAATGAATACTTGAATTTATAAAGTTTATTTGCGCATATTAATTTTATACTATTAATCTAGTGAACTCTAATACTTTTCGTCAATAATCTAACTTTCTGCATTTATAAATTAAGACATTATTTCTAGAAAGTGTATTTGATTGTATGTTGTAATAGATATATAAGTAATATTAAAATTATTTTACCAAAAGTAAGCATTAAATTCTGTATATGGAGTGTTTTCAATGAGCAACAAGATAGAAAAATTAAAAGAAATTGTAGATAAATCAAATAGCATTGTATTCTTTACAGGTGCAGGTGTTTCTGTAGCAAGTGGTATTCCTGATTTCCGATCAATGGGTGGACTATTTGATGAAATATCTAAAGATGGCTATTCTCCTGAATATTTATTGAGTGTTGACCATCTTAATGATAATAAGGAAAGCTTTATTGATTTTTATCATAAACGTTTACTTGTAGCTGATAAAAAACCAAATATTGTTCATGAATGGATCGCTGAGTTAGAGACAGAAGGTAAATCTTTAGGTGTCATCACACAAAATATCGATGGCTTACATGAAGATGCTGGAAGTCAGAATATCGATGAAATTCATGGTACACTCAATCGGTTCTATTGCATTAAATGTGGTAAAGAATATACAAAATCATATGTCATGGAACATGAATTAAGATATTGTGAATCATGTGGTGAAGTTATTCGACCTGACATTGTCTTATATGGTGAGATGTTAGATCAACCAACAGTTTTCCGTGCACTTGATAAAATCCAAAAGGCAGACACTGTTATTGTGTTAGGTTCATCACTTGTAGTGCAACCTGCTGCTGGCTTCATTTCAAACTTCACAGGAGATAATTTAGTCATTATTAATCGAGATAAAACACCGTATGATAGAAAGGCAGATTTAGTCATTCATAACGATATGACAGAAGTTGTTGAGGAAGTATTTAAAAAATAAATATAAAGTTCAAAAGCTAGAGGTTTTATGGATCTCTAGCTTTTATTGCATACAAAAAAGCACTTCTCAAAGTTGAGAAGTGCTTTGAACGTTCCAATGGAACACAAATTGCTGATGCAATTTGCGTACCAAATCTGTAAGCGAATAAATTCGCAACAGCTTTGGCAATTAACGTTTTGAGAATTGTGGAGAACGACGTGCTTTTTTAAGACCTGGTTTTTTACGTTCTTTCATACGTGGGTCACGAGTTAATAGACCTGCGCGTTTTAAAGAACCTCTGTATTCAGGATCTGCTTCTAATAATGCACGTGCGATTCCGTGACGGATAGCTTGTGCTTGTCCAGTGAAACCACCACCGTGTACGTTAACTAATACATCATAGTTACCTTTAGTTTCTGTAACATCAAATGGTTGGTTTAAGTCTAAGATTAATGATTCGAATGGTAAGTACTCACGTACGTCACGTTCGTTAACTGTGATATTACCTTCACCTGGTACTAAACGTACACGTGCTACTGAGTTTTTACGACGGCCTGTGCCTCTATATTCAACTTGTGCCAATGTAATTTCCTCCTTCTAATTAACCACGTAACTCGTAGTTTTCTGGTTGTTGTGCAGCGTGTGGATGTTCAGCGCCACCATATACAAATAATTTTTTACCTTGTTTTTCACCTAAACGTGAACTTGGTAACATACCTTTGATTGAAGTTTCAAGTAAACGTTCTGGATTATTACGTTTTAACTCACCAGCTGTAACTGATTTGATACCGCCTGGGTGGTTTGAGTGACGATAATAAATTTTATCTGATTCTTTTTTACCAGTTAATTCGATTTTAGCAGCGTTAATGATGATTACATAATCACCAGTGTCAACGTGTGGTGTATAAGTTACTTTATTTTTACCGCGTAAGATAGATGCTACTTCAGATGATAAACGACCTAATGTTTGGCCTTCAGCATCAATAACATACCATTTGCGCTCAATGTTTGATTCATTTGCCATAAATGTTTGACGCATAATAATTGTCCTCCTAAAAATAAATGCTTCGTTTTAGATTACAGGTACGTATCGCAGTCGAACCTACGAACGAGGCCTGCAATCTATTCATTCTGTTACGATTTTCAAAGCGTAAATGTTCATTTATTTTATTCCTGTATAATTTGCTTATATATCTTGTAACACAATAAGTTTCCGGGGCTTATCATGGGGTGGATATAAAACAATACCGTTAACTATGTTATATTTTATAGCTCCGTTTGTCAATGCAATTTAGTCATTTTGTAATGATTTTTTACGATGAATTTTAATATTGTCTCCAAAGTCTGTTGTTAAGTCTTTTTCTGTTAAATATATCTTCTCTAAATAGAGACCTTCTGCAGGTGCTGTAAATGGTACACTATCTCTATTTTTTTCATTTAATAGCGTTGGCACTTCACTTGGATGACGTTTACCTTTTCCTACTTCAATTAGAAACGCTACTAACACGCGAACCATATTATATAAAAAGCCTGACCCTGTCACAACATAGTCAAACCCTTCATCTGTTTGAATGATTTCACTTTGGTATAACGTACGTACTTTGCTTTCGACTTCAGTCTTTTGAGAGCAGAATCCTGTAAAATCATGTGTTCCAATGAAATGTTTTGCAGCTTCGTTCATTTTTGAATAATTTAAATCTTCTTTAATAAATGTCTTTAAGCCACTTTCAAAAGGATTACGATGCGTTGCTTGATATACTTTATAACGATATCGCTTGCCTAGACAGTCATAACGACAATGAAAATGATCATCGACTTGTTGAACTTCTTTGACGTATATATCATCAGGTAAAGCACTATTCATCGCATACTTCCATTGCTGTGGTTCAATATTTAAGTCTGTATCAAAATGAAAAAATTGTTCATACGCATGTACACCTCTGTCCGTACGACTTGAAGGATGAATGCGAACATGTCGCCGATGCATACGCTTCAATATCTTTTCAAATTGTTGTTGCACAGTTCTTCCTTGCTGTTGAATTTGAAACCCTAGAAATTGACTTCCTTGATAAGAAATATTAACAAGTATACGCACTGTATTACACTCCAATATATTTTAATACTAATAATACTATGGCTATTGGGATGATACTTATTAAGCACATCGTGTCCCCAATATGCCATTGTAGCTTTCTGTAACTTGTTCGTTTTACATTAGCATCATAACCACGTACTTCCATAGCGATTGCTAATTCCTCTGCTCTTTGAAAAGCTGAGATAAATAATGGAATCATTAAAGGAATAAATGCTTTTATACGTGTCATTAAGCCACCCGAACTTAACTCAGAACCTCGTGATTTTTGAGCTAGTATGATTTTATCTAATTCATCCATTAAAGTTGGAATGAATCTTAAAGCGATTGACATAATCATGCTTAATTGATGCACAGGCAATTTAAACCATTTTAATGGCGTTAGCAATTTTTCAAAAGCATCTGTTAAATCGATTGGGCTCGTTGATAGCGTCATTATTGTTGCAACCATAACAATTGTGATGAGACGTAATGAAATAAAGATACCTTCTAAAATACCAGCACTATCAATTTTAATAATTCCAAAATCAACTAATCTTGTACCACCATGTGTGAAGAAGATATGCATGAAGAATGTGAATATAGTAAAAATAAATATTGGTGTTAATCCTTTAATTAAAAACCATAATTTAATCTTCGCTAAAAACATAAACATTAGAATTAATAAGATAATCCACCCAAACGTTGCAAAAGAATGAGCAAAAAATATTAAAACAATAAACATAAATACAAATAAAACTTTAGCTCGTGGATCTAACTGATGAATTACAGAGTTATTAGGTAAATATCTACCTATAATTAATTTATTCTTCATGATGTTGCCACTCCTGGTACATACTTACAAATTCATTCTCAGTAAGTGCGATTGTCTTAAATTTGATACCATGTTTAATTTCAATATCACGTTGTAACTGAACAATATCTGGTAAGTCTATATGCCACTCTTCAAGTTTACTACCTTGTCTAAACAACTCTTTTGGTGTGACTTGCTCGATAATATTTCCATCATTCATCACGATAATTTCTTCAGCATATTTCGCAACTTCATTCATATCATGAGATACAAGTATGATTGTTTTATTTTGTTTTAGTTGTATTTCTTTAAATAGCTCCATTACTTGTTGACGGCTCTTTGGGTCTAATCCAGCAGTAGGTTCATCTAAAACAATGACATCCGGGTTCATAGCTAAGATTGAAACAATTGCAATTTTACGCATTTGGCCGCCAGACATTTGGAATGGTGACAAAGACATAACATTTCTTGGAAAACCTAACTCTAACAATAAATCAAAAGCTCTTTCTTTCACTTCTTCAACATTCATTCCAAAATTCTTAGGTCCAAACTCAATTTCTCTTTCAATATTATCTTCAAATAATTGTGATTCAGGAAATTGAAAAACTAGCCCAACTTTTTGTCTGATTGGTCTAATAAATTTATCTTTAGTTTTAGAGTGAATCGTAAGTTCATCATGCTCAATATTGCCATTAGTAGGTTTTAATAACCCATTGAAATGCTGAATTAAAGTTGATTTTCCACTTCCAGTTTGTCCAACAATTGCATAGTATTTACCCTGCTCAATAGTTAAATTAATGTGGTCTAACGCTTTATACTCATATGGTGTACCCTGTTGATAGGTGTAGGTAACATCATTAAACTTTATTTTCATAGCTTTTCGACCAACCCTTCGTAAGTAATAAAGTGGTCATCAAATCCTAAAAGTTGATTGATTTTCATTGAGAAAGGTAAATCTAGTCCAATTTCTTGTAACATTTTTATATCTTTAAATATTGTTTGTGGATTTCCTTCTTTATAAACTGTTCCTTGATTCATCACTATGACATGATCACCTTCAAGCGCCTCAGTTAAGTCATGCGTAATCGAAATAATTGTTACATCTTTAGTTGCTTTAACTTCTTGTATTAAACTCATCAATGATTTCTTTGCTTGAGGGTCTAACATAGATGTCGCTTCATCTAAAATAATGACTGAAGGACTTAATGCTAATACACCTGCAATAGCTACTCTTTGCTTCTGTCCTCCTGATAATGAATGTGGTTCACTATCCGCATAATCGGTCATTCCAACGTCACTAATAGATTGTGCTACTATTTCCTTCATTTTTTCAGTTGGAACAGCGTGGTTCTCTAAACCAAACGCAACATCGTATTTAACAATCGAACCTACAAATTGATTTTCTGGATTTTGGAAGACAATTCCAACGTGTTCTCGTATATCTTTGAAATCATTATTAGAGATAGGTGATTGATTGAAAAAAATCGTACCATTGGTCGCAATTTCAATACCAACTATTAATTTAGCTATTGTTGATTTTCCTGACCCATTATGTCCAACAATTGAAGTCCATTGATTTTTAGGAATCTTAAAGGATACATTATTTAATGTGAAGGCTGCATCGCCTTGATATTGAAAGTCAACTTGCTTAAGTTCAATAATATTAGTGTTAATCGCCTCCACTAGAATCCCTCCTAAAACTTTGTACTAGTATAGTTTACATGAATATGAATTGCATGTATATTATTGTTTTATTTCATTTTTTCAAAATAAAAAGGGACCGGACAGAATTCATTTCGAATCCATTGTCCCGCCCCTATTAAGGATGACTAAAACTGAAAAACTAAATAAAAAGCTTTCATTTCGGTCAACTAATGCGATTTTTCAATATAAACTATGACCATTTGAGTTCTTAGTATTATATATAATAATTTATTGGTTGAATAGAAGCTAATTGCTTCTTTGAAAATAAAAAAGCGCGCACCCCATCATATTTTAGTTGAGTTCACGCTTTGAAATATATTTAATTGATGGGGCACTCTGAGCTAGACAATATTTGTATGTGGCAAACATTATCGTTGCACTCATTTGCTTTACATATAAGTAGTTAGTGTATTTATATCTTGAATTAATCTACTAATTCGATGATAACTGATTCAGCACCGTCTCCGCGACGAGGACCTACTTTAAGAATACGAGTGTAACCACCTTGACGTTCTGTATAACGTTCAGCAATTTCACCGAATAATTTTTGAAGTGCAGTTTGTGTAGTTTCATCTTCATTTAAGATTTCAACATTACGTAATGTTTTTGCAGCATTACGACGAGAAGCTAAATCTCCTTTTTTACCTAAAGTGATTAATTTCTCAACAACACTACGAACTTCTTTTGCACGAGCTTCTGTAGTTTCAATGCGCTCACTAACGATAAGTGAAGTAGCTAAGTCACGTAACATAGCTTTACGTTGATCAGAAGTACGACCTAATTTTCTGTAACCCATGAGTTGACCTCCTTTAACTTATTAATCTTCTTTTCTTAATCCTAATCCTAAATCTTCTAATTTATATTTAACTTCTTCTAGAGATTTACGACCTAAATTACGAACTTTCATCATATCAGCTTCAGATTTATCAGCTAATTCTTGAACTGAATTGATTCCTGCACGTTTTAAACAGTTGTATGAACGTACTGATAAGTCTAATTCTTCAATAGACATTTCAAGTACTTTTTCTTTTTGATCTTCTTCTTTTTCAATCATGATTTCAGCATTTTGAGCTTCATCTGTAAGACCTACAAAAATATTTAAATGTTCAGTCAAAATCTTAGCAGCTAATGATACTGACTCTTGTGGAGTGATTGAACCATTAGTCCAAACATCTAAAGTTAATTTATCAAAATCACTACTTTGACCGACACGTGTGTTTTCAACTGTATAGTTAACACGTTCAACTGGTGAGTATAGTGAATCAACAGGAATTACACCGATTGGTAAATCACTAGTATTATTTTGTTCTGCTAATGCGTAACCTCTACCCTTGTTAGCAACTAGACGAATTTTTAAATGTCCACCTTTAGACACTGTTGCGATTTTAAGTTCTGGATTTAGAACTTCTACATCACTATCGTGAGTAATGTCACTTGCAGTAACTTCGCCTTCATCTCGAACATCGATTTCTAATGTTTTATCTTCTTCAGAATAGATTTTGAGTGCTAATTTTTTGATGTTCATAATAATAGTAGAAACATCTTCAACAACATTATCTATAGCTGAAAATTCGTGTAAAACACCTTCGATTTCAATGTACTTAACGGCTGCACCTGGTAATGAAGATAGTAGGATACGACGTAAGGAGTTTCCTAGTGTAGTACCGTAGCCACGTTCTAGTGGTTCAACAACGAACTTACCGAATTTAGCATCTTCACTAATTTCAATTGTCTCAATTCTAGGTTTTTCAATTTCTATCATTTACAAAAATCCTCCTTAATTACGTCGACTTAATTTTAAACTGTTTCGCTCAGTGACCTGTAACAATAACAATCTATTATAAATTAGACGCGACGACGTTTTGGTGGACGACAACCGTTATGAGGTACTGGAGTAACGTCTCTGATTGCAGTTACTTCTAAACCAGCTGATTGTAATGCACGGATAGCTGATTCACGACCTGGTCCAGGTCCTTTTACTGTTACTTCAACAGTTTTTAAACCATGTTCCATTGCAGATTTTGAAGCAGTTTCAGAAGCCATTTGAGCTGCGAATGGTGTTGATTTTTTAGATCCTTTGAAACCTAATGCACCAGCTGATGACCAAGATAAAGCATTACCAAATTCATCAGTGATAGTTACGATTGTATTGTTGAATGTTGAACGGATGTGAGCCACACCATTTTCAATATTCTTTTTAACTCTACGTTTACGAGATACTTGTTTACGTGCCATTTATATTTGCCTCCTTTACCTATTATTTTTTCTTGTTAGCTACAGTTTTAACTGGGCCTTTACGAGTACGTGCGTTGTTTTTAGTTTTTTGACCGCGAACTGGTAAACCACGACGGTGACGGATACCACGGTATGAAGAAATTTCCATTAAACGTTTAATGTTTAAGTTTTGTTCACGACGTAAGTCACCTTCAACTTTATAACTGTCAACAACTTCACGAATACGACCTAATTCGTCATCTGTTAAATCTTTTACACGTGTGTCTGCTGATACATTAGCTTCTTCAACGATTTTTTTAGCTGTTGAAGTACCAATACCATATACATATGTTAATGAGATAACAATGCGTTTTTCACGTGGGATATCTACTCCTGCAATACGTGCCATATATATTTACACCTCTCTTTTATTAACCTTGTCTTTGTTTGTGCTTAGGATTGTCACAAATTACCATTACTTTACCTTTACGTTTAATGACTTTACATTTTTCGCAAATTGGTTTAACTGATGGTCTTACTTTCATTTTTATACCTCCCTATATTATGGAGTGACGATTATTTATAACGATAAGTAATTCTACCGCGTGATAAATCATACGGAGACATTTCTACAGTTACTTTGTCGCCAGGTAGAATACGAATATAATTCATTCTAATTTTACCACTTACGTGAGCTAAAATCTCATGACCATTTTCTAATTCTACTTTAAACATAGCATTTGGTAAAGTATCTAATACTGTACCTTCTAATTCAATTACATCTTGTTTCGCCATTGATTAACTTCCTCCCTTTTTACAATAGTAAGGTAATCGTCAATAGACAACTTCAACGATACGAATCTAATATAGTGACTAGTTAAAATAAGTTTAACAAAATGCGGGAATTATTATCGTCATTCGACACTCAGAAAATTAATTCTTGCCAGAGAAACCTAATCAAATTCACATAAATCTAGACCGTATTAAGTTGATCTATTTTAATTGATCTAAGATATCAATGACATCTTTGGTTACATCGTCAATATCTTTCGCACCATCAATGTTTTTTAGCACACCTTTTTCATTATAGTACTCTAAAATAGGTTTTGACTGTTTAACATTAACGTTTAAGCGATTAGATACTGTTTCAGGATTATCATCTTCGCGTTGATAAAGCTTTCCACCATCGATATCACAAATACCATCAACCTTTGGAGGATTAAATACAAGATGATAAGTCGTACCACATTTTTCACAGATACGACGACCTGTAAGACGATTCATCAATTCTTCCTCAGGAACTTCGATGTTAATGACAGCATCGATGTTTCTATCAAGCTCAGACATAATATCATTTAACGCCTCAGCTTGATCGATTGTTCTTGGGAAGCCATCTAATAAGAATCCTTTTTTTGCATCGTCTTCAGATATTCTTTCTTTAACGATACCTACAGTAACTTCATCAGGGACTAATTCTCCACGATCCATGTAAGATTTAGCTTCTTTTCCTAAATCTGTTTCATCTTTAATCGCTTTTCTGAACATGTCACCAGTAGATATATGTGGTATTGGGAATTTCTTAACAATTTCACTCGCTTGAGTTCCTTTACCTGCGCCAGGTAAACCCATTAAAATGATATTCATAAATTGCCCTCCTACAAATTATCTACCACCAAAGCCTTTATATTCTTTTTGACTCACTTGAGCTTCAAGTGATTTCATAGTTTCAATTGCAACACCAATTACGATTAATAAACTTGTACCACCAATTTGTATTGATTGAGGTAAACTCATGAACTTAGTCGCTAATATTGGTAATATCGCAATGACTGCTAAGAAAATAGAGCCGACAAAAGTTAAGCGATAAAGTACTTTAGTAATATATTTTTTAGTTTGTTCACCAGGTCTTATACCTGGAACGTAACTACCTTGTTTCTTCAAGTTATCAGCCATTTTTTCAGGATTAACTTGAACAAAGGCATAGAAATACGTAAATGCAATAATTAATACTACATAAACAATCATGCCGTAAGTGTTTGAAGGGTTAGCATATTCAGATATAGTTTGCGCCCAATCAGCTTTTGGGAAGAACAATGTTAATGTTCTTGGCAATAGGAAAAATGCCATCGCAAAGATTACTGGAATTACCCCTGCAGAGTTAACTTTTAAAGGTAGATAAGTTGCTTGTGATCCTAATCTTTGAGCAGACTGTTTTTTAGCATATTGGATAGGAATTTTACGTTTCGCTTCTAGTACATAAATAGCACCAATTGTTAGTAAAACTAATCCTACAATTAAACCAATAACTTTTAACCATGCCAATGTAGTATCATCATTACCAACGAATGCTTGTTGCACGAATTGAATAATTGATGAAGGCAAAGTTGATAAAATACCTGCAAAGATAATGATAGAAATACCATTACCAACTCCGAATTGAGTGATTTGATCACCAAGCCAAATTAGAAATGCAGTTCCTGCTGTTAAAACAACGGCAATCAATAAATAACTCATAATAGATTGGTGAATAATTAATTTACCACCTAAATAGTTATTAAATTGGAATGCCATACCATTTGACTGTATAAAAGCCAAAATGATAGCGAAATAACGTGTTACATTGCTAAGCTTTCTTTTACCTACTTCACCTTGTTTCGCCCATTCAGAGAATTTCGGAACAATATCCATTTGTAGTAATTGCATTACGATAGATGCGGTGATGTAGGGCATGATGCCCATAGCAAATATTGAAAAGTTCTTTAAGGCTCCGCCACCAAACGTATTAAGAAGAGCGGCGACTCCTTGATCAGAACCTTGTTGTTCAAAAGGCTCAGGGTTAACTCCTGGAGCCGGAATGTAAGTTCCTATTTTGAATATAACTAACATTGCTAAGGTAAAGAAAATCTTGTTTCGAACTTCTTTAGTTTTAAAGAAGATCACAAGCGTTTGAAACATTAGATCACCTCGTGTGCTCCACCTTTTGCATCAATTGCTTCTACTGCTGAAGCTGAGAATTTATGAGCTTTCACTGTCAATTTTTTATCAAGTGAGCCATTACCTAGTACTTTGATACCAGATTTTTCATTCTTAACTACACCAGTTTCAACTAATAAAGCTGGAGTTACTTCAGTACCATCTTCAAATTTATTAAGTTGGTCTAAGTTAACAATAGCATATTCTTTACGATTAATGTTAGTGAAACCACGTTTTGGTAAACGACGGAATAAAGGTAATTGTCCACCTTCAAATCCAGGTCTTACGCCACCACCTGAACGTGCTTTTTGACCTTTTTGTCCGCGACCACTAGTTTTACCGTTACCAGAACCAGCACCACGGCCAACGCGGTTACGTACACGACGTGAACCTTCAGCTGCTTTTAACTCATGTAATTTCATTATATAGGCACCTCCTTAATTATTTTTCTTCTACTGTCAATAAGTGTCTAACTTTGTTGATTTGCCCACGGATAGCAGGGTTATCTTCAACTACTACTGAACTATTAGTCTTTTTAAGACCTAATGCTTCAACAGTTTTACGTTGTGTTTCAGGACGACCAATAACACTACGAGTGAGGGTAATTTGTAATTTAGCCATTATCTATTTTCCCTCCTTAATTATATAATTCTTCTACTGATTTGCCGCGTAATTTAGCAACATCTTCAGCATTTTTAAGGTTTTGTAAACCATTGATTGTAGCACGAACCATATTGATTGGTGTGTTAGATCCTAATGATTTACTTAAGATATCAGTGATACCTGCTAATTCTAATACGGCACGAACTGGACCACCAGCGATAACTCCTGTACCAGGTGCAGCTGGTTTCATGAATACGCTACCTGAACCATAACGGCCAGTGATAGTGTGAGGAGTAGTTCCTTCAACACGTGGAACAACTACTAAATCTTTTTTAGCTGCTTCAACAGCTTTTTTGATAGCTTCAGGTACCTCTTGAGCTTTACCAGTACCGAAACCTACACGACCATTTTTGTCTCCAACTACTACTAATGCAGTGAAACGGAAACGACGACCACCTTTAACAACTTTAGCAACACGGTTGATTGTTACAACGCGTTCTTCAAATTCTTTCGTTTCTTCTTCTCTACGAGCCATGTATTTGTCCCTCCTTTAAATTAAAATTCTAATCCGCTTTCTCTAGCAGCTTCTGCTAAAGCTTTTACACGACCATGGTATAAGTAACCGCCACGATCAAATACGATTTCTTTAATACCTTTGTCTGATGCTTTTTTAGCAATTGCTTCGCCTACTTTAGTAGATAAATCTACTTTAGAAGTTGAATCACTTGCGATATCTTTATCTTTTGATGAAGCTTGAACTAAAGTTTCGCCTTTAACATCATCGATAATTTGTGCATAAATGTGTTTGTTTGAACGATATACATTTAAACGTGGTTTTTCAGCTGTACCTGATAATTTAGTACGCACACGAGCATGTCTTTTCAAACGCACTTTGTTTTTATCAATTTTACTGATCATTGTATTACTCCTTTCTTAAGAGAGTTATCTATTATTTACCTGTTTTACCTTCTTTACGGCGAACATATTCACCTTGGTAACGGATACCTTTTCCTTTGTAAGGTTCTGGAGGTCTTACTGAACGGATGTTAGAAGCAATTGCTCCAACTTGTTCTTTAGATACACCAGATACTCTAACAGTTGTGTTTTTCTCTACTGCGAAAGTAATGCCATCTTCAGCTTTAATTTCAACAGGGTGAGAGTAACCAACGTTTAATACTAAGTCACTACCTTGCATTTGAGCACGGTAACCTACACCAACAAGCTCAAGTGTTTTTTCGAAACCTTGAGAAACACCTTGTACCATATTATTTAATAAAGCACGAGTTGTACCATGAACTGTTCTATCTTCTTTAGACTCAGTAGGTCTTACAACTTCGATAGTGTTTTCTTCTTGTTTGAAAGTCATTCTTTCGTTAAATGTTCTAGTTAATTCACCTTTAGGACCTTTTACAGTAGCAGTATGACCATCAAAAGTTACTGTAACGTCGCTAGGGATGTCAATAATTTTCTTACCAACACGACTCATGTTATGGCACCTCCTAATTTATTATTACCAAACGTATGCGATAATTTCTCCGCCAACGTTACGTTTTCTAGCTTCTTTGTCAGTGATAACACCTTCAGAAGTTGAAACTAATGCAATACCTAAACCATTTAATACTTTAGGTACTTCGTTTGCTTTAGCATATACACGTAAACCTGGTTTAGAGATACGTTTTAATCCTGTGATAACACGTTCATTGTTTTGACCATATTTTAAGAATAAACGAATAACACCTTGTTTATCATCTTCAACGTATTCTACGTTTTTAATGAAACCTTCACTTTTTAAGATTTCAGCAATTTGTTTTTTAATGTTAGACGCAGGTAATTCTAATTTCTCGTGACGCACCATGTTTGCGTTTCTTACACGAGTAAGCATATCTGCGATTGGATCTGTCATTGTCATTGATTGTTGCCTCCTTTCAGACTCTTATATATTACCAGCTAGCTTTACGTACGCCAGGGATTTGCCCTTTGTAAGCTAATTCACGGAAACAAATACGGCATAATTTGAATTTACGATATACAGAATGTGGACGACCACAACGTTCACAACGAGTATATTCACGTACTGCATATTTTTGTTTTTTCTGTTGCTTAGCAACCATAGAAGTTTTAGCCACTTAATTAGCCTCCTTTTAGAGATTATTTACGAAATGGCATACCGAAGTTTGTTAACAATTCACGAGCTTCCTCGTCAGTGTTAGCAGTTGTTACGATAACAATATCCATTCCTCTTACTTTACTTACTTTATCATAGTCGATTTCTGGGAAAATTAATTGTTCTTTAATTCCTAAAGTGTAGTTACCACGACCATCGAATGCTGTTTTAGAAACACCTTGGAAGTCACGTACACGAGGTAATGAAACTGCGATTAATTTATCTAAGAATTCATACATTCTTTCTCCGCGAAGTGTAACTTTCGCACCGATTGGCATACCTTCACGTAAACGGAATGTTGCAACTGATTTTTTTGCTTTTGTTACTAATGGTTTTTGACCAGTGATTAATTCTAATTCTTCTACAGCGTTATCTAACACTTTAGAGTTTTGAACTGCATCACCTACACCCATATTTACAACGATTTTTTCGATTTTTGGTACTTCCATTACAGAACTATAATTGAATTTTTTCACTAAGTTTTCAGTAACTTCAGTATTGTATCTTTCTTTTAAACGGTTCAAAGTGGATCCTCCTTTCAACTAGTTATTAATTATTAGTTTTGATTTCTTCGCCAGATTTTTTAGCGATACGAACTTTTTTACCATCAACAAATTTGTAACCAACACGAGTAGGTTCGTTTGTTTTAGGATCTAATAATTGTACGTTAGAAACATGGATTGCTGCCTCTGTTTCTAAGATTCCACCTTCAGGATTTAATTGAGTTGGTTTTTGGTGTTTTTTAATAACATTAACACCTTCCACAACGACACGGTCTTTTTTAGGTTCAGTAGCGATTACTTTACCTTCTTTACCTTTGTCTTTACCTGCGATAACTTTTACGTTGTCACCTTTTTTGATATGCATGTGGGCACCTCCTTAAATGATTTGGTTTTTATAAATTAAAGTACTTCTGGTGCTAATGAAACGATTTTCATGAAGTTACCTTCACGTAATTCACGAGCAACAGGACCAAAGATACGAGTACCACGTGGGCCTTTGTCATCACGAATAATGACACATGCATTTTCATCAAACTTGATATAAGAACCATCATTACGACGAACGCCTGATTTAGTTCTAACGACAACAGCTTTGACTACGTCACCTTTTTTAACAACGCCACCTGGTGTTGCATTTTTAACAGTACATACGATAACATCGCCGATGTTCGCTGTTTTGCGACCAGATCCACCTAATACTTTAATTGTAAGAACTTCACGAGCACCAGAGTTGTCTGCTACTTTTAAACGAGTTTCTTGTTGGATCATTAGTTAAACCTCCCTTATCTCTAATCTTGTATTAAATAATTACTGACTCTTCAACAATTTCTACTAAACGAAAACGTTTTGATGCTGATAAAGGACGAGTTTCTTGAATTTTAACAATGTCTCCTAATTTAGCTGAATTGTTTTCATCATGAGTTTTGTATTTTTTAGAGTATTTTACACGTTTACCGTATAATTTGTGTGTTTTGTAAGTTTCAACTAATACAGTGATAGTTTTGTCCATTTTGTCTGAAACAACTTTACCTACATAAACTTTACGATCGTTTCTTTCACTCACTTTTGTAACCTCCTCTTTCGAATATATTATTGATTAGCTTTGCTTTCTTCGATTTCTCTTTCACGAGCAACAGTTTTTAGACGTGCAATTGTTTTTCTAACTGTACGAATACGTGCAGTTTCCTCTAATTGACCTGTAGCTAACTGAAAGCGTAGGTTAAAAAGCTCTTCTTTTGAAGATTTGATTTGTTCTTCGATTTCTGAAGTGGTTAAGTCTCTAATTTCCTTAGCTTTCATTTGTTTCACCACCCAATTCTTCACGTTTTACAAACTTAGTTTTCACTGGAAGTTTGTGACTTGCTAAACGTAATGCTTCACGAGCAACTTCTTCTGATACGCCTGCAACCTCGAATAAAATTCTACCTGGTTTTACAACAGCGATCCAGCCTTCAACGGCACCTTTACCAGCACCCATACGTACTTCTAAAGGTTTTTTAGTATATGGTGTATGAGGGAAGATTTTAATCCAAACTTTCCCGCCACGTTTCATGTAACGTGTCATAGCAATACGAGCAGATTCGATTTGACGAGATGTGATCCAAGATGTTGTAGTAGCTTGTAATCCATACTCACCAAATGTTACATAATTACCGCCTTTTGAACGACCAGTTGTTTTAGGACGATGTTGACGACGATATTTAACACGTTTTGGTAGTAACATTATTATTTTCCTCCTTCACTAGTATTCTTAGTAGGAAGAACTTCACCACGATAAATCCATACTTTAACACCTAATTTACCGTAAGTAGTGTCTGCTTCAGCATGTGCATAATCGATGTCAGCACGTAAAGTATGAAGTGGAACAGTTCCTTCTGAATATTGTTCAGCACGAGCAATGTCAGCTCCGCCTAAACGACCTGATACTTGAGTTTTGATACCTTTAGCACCAAGTTTCATAGCTCTTGAAATAGCTTGTTTTTGTACACGACGGAATGAAGCACGGTTTTCTAATTGACGTGCAATATTCTCAGCAACTAAACGAGCATCGATATCAATTTTTTTGATTTCGATAACGTTGATGTGTACTTTTTTATCAGTTAAGTTGTTTAATTTATTACGAAGTTTTTCAATTTCTGATCCGCCTTTACCAATTACCATACCTGGTTTACCAGTGTGAATAGCAATGTTAATACGGTTAGCAGCACGTTCGATTTCAACGTGAGAAACTGATGCTTCTTTTAATTCGTTATCAATGAATTTACGGATTCTTAAATCTTCGTGTAAAAGTGAAGCGAAATCTTTTTCAGCATACCATTTAGCTTCCCAGTCACGGATGATTCCGACACGAAGTCCGATAGGATTAATTTTTTGACCCACAGTGTTCCCTCCTTAAATAGTTATTAAGCTTCTTTAGCTTCTTCTTTACCGTCACTTACGACGATTGTAATGTGGCTTGTACGTTTATTGATAGCACTTGCACGACCTTGTGCACGTGGACGGAAACGTTTTAAAGTTGGTCCTTCATTTGCATATGCTTCTTTAACAACTAATTCATCAGTGTTCATGTCATAGTTATGTTCAGCATTTGCTAAAGCGGACATTAATACTTTTTCAATTACTGGTGATGAAGCTTTGTTAGTTAATTTTAAAATAGCAATAGCTTCTCCAGCATTTTTACCTCTAATTAAGTCAAGAACTAATCTTACTTTACGAGGTGCGATTCTGATTGTTCTAGCAACCGCTTTTGCTTCCATTAGGATTTCCTCCTCTACTTCTTTTTATTATCTTCTAGTTTTTTTATCGTCTGCAGCATGTCCTTTAAATGTACGAGTTGGAGCAAATTCACCTAATTTGTGACCTACCATATCTTCAGTTACATAAACAGGTACATGTTTACGACCATCGTATACTGCAAAAGTATGACCGATGAAATTTGGGAAAATTGTAGAACGACGAGACCATGTTTTGATTACTTGTTTCTTTTCACTTCCGTCTTGAGCTTCTACTTTTTTCATTAAATGATCATCGACGAAAGGTCCTTTTTTAATACTACGAGCCATTTGGGCGCCTCCCTTCTTATTGTGTGCGTGCAGCAATTAAGCCGCACACCCAAATAAGTTGTTATTATTTTTTCTTACGTCCACGAACGATAAGTTTGTCTGATGATTTTTTACCACGACGAGTTTTCTTACCAAGCGTTGGTTTACCCCATGGTGACATTGGAGATGGTCTACCGATAGGTGCACGACCTTCACCACCACCGTGTGGGTGATCGTTAGGGTTCATTACTGAACCACGAACTGTAGGACGGATGCCTTTCCATCTAGAACGTCCTGCTTTACCAACATTAACTAATTCATGTTGTAAGTTACCAACTTGACCAATTGTAGCACGGCAAGTTGATAAGATCATACGAACTTCACCAGAACGTAATCTGATTAGTACGTATTTACCTTCTTTACCAAGTACTTGTGAACTCGCACCCGCTGAACGAGCTAATTGTCCACCTTTACCAGGTTTTAATTCGATATTATGAATTACAGTACCAACTGGAATGTTTTGTAATGGTAATGCGTTACCAACTTTAATGTCAGCATCTGCACCACTCTCAACTACTTGGCCTACTTGTAATCCTTTTGGAGCAATAATATATCGTTTTTCACCATCAGCATATACTAATAAAGCAATATTAGCTGAACGGTTTGGATCATATTGGATTGAATCAACTTTTGCAGTGATTCCATCTTTATTACGTTTGAAATCGATAACGCGGTATTGACGTTTATGTCCTCCACCATGATGACGAACTGTCAATTTACCTTGGTTGTTACGACCCGCTTTTTTCGGTAGCGGTTGTAATAATGACTTTTCAGGAGTAGATTTCGTGATTTCAGCGAAATCTAAACTAGTCATATTACGACGACCATTTGTTATTGGCTTATATTTTTTAAGAGCCATTGTCGCTTACCTCCTTAATGGTAACTTTTATTTTATTGTTTAGTTGAATAAGTCAATTGAACCTTCTTTTAAAGTAACAATTGCTTTTCTTCTTTTGTTTGTATAGCCTTGGTAACGGCCCATACGTTTTTTCTTAGGTTTGTAGTTGATGATGTTTACATTTGCAACTTTAACGTCGAAAATTTCTTCAACTGCAATTTTAACTTGTGTTTTATTAGCACGAGTATCTACGTCAAAAGTATATTTATCTTCAGCCATTGCTTCAGAAGATTTTTCAGTGATTACGGGGCGCTTAAGAACATCTCTTGCTTCCATTATCCGAGCACCTCCTCAACTTTTTTCGCAGCTGATTCAGTAATAATAACACTGTCAGCGCTAGTAATATCTAAAACGTTTAATCCTTGAGCTGTACTAACTTGTACACCAGGAATGTTACGTGCAGATAATTCAACGTTTACGTCTTCGCTATCAGTAACTACTAACACTTTTTTAGGTTGTTCAAGTTTAGTTAATACATTTTTGAATTCTTTTGTTTTTGGAGCTTCAAAACCAAAATTATCAACGATAGTGAAGTTGTTTTCTTTAACTTTGAAAGATAATGCAGAACGTAATGCTAAACGACGCATTTTCTTAGGCATTTTGTATGCATAGCTTCTTGGTGTTGGTCCGAATACGATACCACCACCACGCCATTGTGGAGCACGGATTGTACCTTGACGCGCACGTCCTGTACCTTTTTGTCTCCATGGTTTACGTCCGCCACCACGTACAGCTGAACGATTTTTAACTGCGTGAGTTCCTTGACGTAATGAAGCACGTTGTAAGTTAATTGCTTCGAAAAGAACACTGTTGTTTGGTTCAATAGCGAATACTGAATCGCTTAATTCAACAGAACCTGATTTAGATCCGTCTACTTTTAATACATCATAATTAGCCATTATGCTTTTCCTCCTTTCGCTACTTATTATTTATTACCTTTTTTAATAGAAGTTTGGATTTCTACGAAACCTTTTTTAGGTCCAGGTACGTTACCTTTTACTAAAATTACATTGTTTTCTGTATCAACTTGAACTACTTCTAAGTTTTGAACAGTAACTGTGTTTCCACCCATACGTCCAGGCATTTTTTGGCCTTTGAATACTCTTGAAGCATCTGAAGCCATACCTACTGAACCTGGCGCTCTATGGAAATGAGAACCGTGAGCCATTGGTCCACGAGCTTGGCCATGACGTTTAATAGCACCTTGGAAACCTTTACCTTTTGAAGTTCCTGTTACATCAATAATGTCTCCAGCTTCAAAAGTATCAACTGTGACTTCTTGACCTACTTCGTATTCATCAACATTAACGTTTCTGAATTCACGAATGAAGCGCTTAGGTGCTGTGCCCGCTTTCTTAGCGTGACCTTCAGCTGGTTTATTAGCATATTTATTAGATTTAGCATCTTTTTTGTATGCTTTTTTGTCTTCAAAACCTACTTGGATAGCGTTATAACCATCTACTTCTTCAGTTTTCTTTTGTAATACTACGTTTTGACTTGCTTCTACTACTGTAACTGGGATTAATTCACCGTTTTCTCCGAATACTTGTGTCATCCCAATTTTTCTTCCTAAGATTCCTTTGGTCATCGAAAGTCCACCTCCTAAAATTTTCTATTATAATTTAATTTCGATGTCTACACCAGATGGTAAGTTTAATCCCATTAGGGCATCAACTGTTTTTGGTGTTGGGTTAACAATGTCGATTAAACGTTTATGAGTACGTTGTTCGAATTGTTCACGTGAATCTTTGTCCTTATGCACCGCACGGATAATTGTATAAACTGATTTTTCAGTTGGTAACGGAATTGGTCCAGAAACTTCTGCACCAGAACGTTTTGCAGTTTCAACAATTTTCTCTGCTGATTGATCAATCACACGGTGATCGTAAGCTTTTAATCTGATTCTGATTTTTTGTTTTGCCATAATTTTCCCTCCTTATTCGTCTACTTTAAAAGTGATAGACTTCTCCACGAAAACTATCTCACACAACGCCATGGCAAAGCGGCCGGGTGTGTCAGTAACCTTTCGCTTCATCGCTTTCATCAAGTCCAACATTAGATATGTTACAGGAAAAACGGTGATAAATCAAGGTTTTTCTGTAACTTTTTGTACTTTGTCTAACACATACCTAAGTATTGTACTTTAAATAGTTTTGTACATCAACCATTTTAAGTAAATTTTTTCCCTTTTTTTATTTTTACTTTATAATGTATATAAGTTAAGTCTTAAATTAAGCTTCTACTATTATAATAGTAGGAATTTAAAATTTGTTTTAATAAATAGTTGGAGGCGTAGTTATATTGAAAAGAAATACTAAAGTAGCTCTTGCTCTGATAAGTTTCTTCTTATTAGTATGTGAATTTTTCTATGGCATTCCATTTCTAGGTGGAAGCTTTATATTAGGTTTTGGTTGGCAACCATTGTTAATTAATGCTTTTTTATATCTCATACTAGCAATTATTCTTTTAGTTGATAATCAAAATGCAATCAAGCCTATGTCAATTATTCCAATAATTGGTATTGTGGGATCTTTTGTCGCATTTATTCCAATTGTAGGAATGTTTGTTCATTGGGTGCTATTTTTCTTACTGGTCTTCTTTATTTTTATAGTATTGAGCGCACCTACCTATATTCGTAATAAAGATGCAAAAGTCATTTATACTCAGTACAAAGATGATCATTCAAATAAATGGTAAAAAAAGGACGATGTCTCTTAATAGAGCATCGTCCTTTTCCTTATTAACCGTGTACAAATACAAAATATAAAATAAATAGTACCATTAAGAAATACATAATTGGATGTACTTCTTTGTGTTTTTTTGTGATAAGCATAGTTATTGGATAAAATATAAATCCGCAAGCGATACCAGTCGCAATTGAATATGATAGTGGCATCATAATAATTGTTATAAATGCTGGAACTGCAACTTCAAATTTCTTCCAATTTATTTCTGCAAAGTTAGCTGCCATTAAAATCCCAACTACTACTAATGCAGGTGTTGTTACTGCACTTGTAACAATTTCAATTAACGGACTAAAGAATAATGCTAATAGGAAACAAATCCCTGTCACGATACTAGCAAAACCTGTTCTCGCACCCACAGCTACACCAGAAGTAGATTCAATATAAGATGTAGTTGTTGTTGTACCAAAAATGGCACCAACAATAGTAGCTAAAGAGTCAGCAAATAAAGCTCTACCTGCTCTAGGAAGCTTGTTATCTTTCATAATACCTGCTTGAGTAGCTACTGCCACTAATGTTCCAGCAGTATCAAAGAAATCTATAAAGAAGAAAGTTAAAATTACAATTAAAAATTGAATCGTAAATAATTGACTTGGATCCTTAAAGGCTTCAAATGCTGCACCGAATGTTGGTGTTATACTAGGGATTTTACCAACTACGCCAGAAGGTGTATGTATTAATCCAGTTATCATTCCAACTATAGCAGTTATAATCATACCTATAAAAATTGAACCTGGTACTTTTCTAGCATATAAAATAATTGTAATCGCAATTCCAAAGATTGCTAATAAAACTGGACCTTTTGTTAAATGTCCTAATGTAACTAATGTTGAGTCATTTTTCACAATGATACCAGCACTTTGTAAACCAACAAAGGTAATAAATAATCCTATACCAGCAGATACAGCCATTTTCATTTGATATGGAATAGCATTGATTATTATCTCTCGAAGACCGGTTGCTGTAAGTATAGCAAAGAATATACCTGAACAAAGTACGCCAGTTAAACCTATTTGCCAAGGAATTCCCATCGTTAAAACTACTGTAAAAGCAAAGAACGCATTTAGTCCCATTCCTGGCGCAAGTGCTATTGGATATTTTGCAATAAGTCCCATAAATAAAGAACCAACAAACGCTGCTAAAGCAGTTGCCACGAAAATAGCTCCTTGATCCATTTTCATGTCACCTGATACACCTTTAACACCTGCTAAACTTAATACTTGAGGATTTACAGCTAAAATGTATGCCATTGATAAGAAAGTTGTGATACCACCGATTATCTCTTTCTTATAATTAGTATCATACTCGTCGAATTGAAAGTATTTTTTCACGGTTTTAAACTCCTTTTATTAAAATACTTTAATATTTTAATATTACTTTTCGAAAAACACAATACTAAAAACGAACTTTTTTACCAACAAATATGATTAAGTTCGATTTTAAACTATAATTTCAAGTTTTTCAATGCATCTTTAAACGGATTATTCTCAAGTGAATCTTCATTATTCATATACTTTTTCATTTCTTTTTTAGATACTTTGCCACTGGATTTATTTTTAAATCGTTTATCCATCTGTTCTTGTGTTTCAGTATGACCACAGACACATCGATAAACTGCATCTTTTCCACGTCCAAATAATGTCATTTTCTTCTTACAATTTGGACAACGTGCATTTGTCTTACGTTGGACATTCTTTTTAGTTTTACATGTAGGATCTTGACATACTAACATTTGTCCATTTTTAGTTTTAACTTTTATCATGAATTTTCCACATGTCGGACATTCAGTAGTAGTTAAATTATCATGCTTATACTTTTGCTCGCTATTTTTAATAGTATTTACAATCGATTGAGTAAATGCCTTCATTTCGTCAATAAAGTGTCGAGAATTATATCTTCCTTTTTCTATTAATAATAGTTTCTCTTCCCACTCGGCAGTTAATAATGGAGATGTTAATTCTTGAGGCGCTAAATCCAGAATTTGCTTTCCTTTAGATGTTACTTTGATTTTGCCATCTCTAGATTCGATTGCATTAAGATTAAATAGTTTTTCAATTATATCCGCTCTTGTAGCAACTGTGCCAATCCCTCCAGTTTGTCTCAATGTGTTAGCATGTTTCTTTTCTTTAAGTTGTATATAATTTTGAGGGTTCTCCATGGCTTTTAGCAATGAACCTTCGTTAAAGTAATCAGGTGGTGTCGTTTCATGTTCATTTACTTTTAAATTTTGAAGGTGATACTTTTCCCCTTTTTGAAAAGCAACTTTCTTTACCACATTATCATTGTTCTTTTTAAGTGCTTTATAACCTAATTGACGTGTGACTTTTTCATTAAAAACGAAGATATGTTGGCCAACAGTAACATTAACTCTAACCGCTTCATATTCATGAGGTGCCATTAATGATTCTAGGAACCTTTCAGCTACCATCATATATATCTTACTTTCTCTGTTACTCAAACTTTGCATATCTGGACGTACTTCTGTTGGAATAATTGCGTGATGGTCTGATACTTTATGATTATTAAAAATCCGCATTTTACTTGAATAAGATTGCCCCAACAATGATTTGACTTGTGATTTATAGTCAGTTGCTAATAAAGCATAAAGTCGTTCTTTAATAGTATCCACCATATCATCTGTTAAATAATTAGAATCTGTACGTGGGTAAGTAAGAACTTTATGGCGTTCATATAAATTTTGAATGGTATTAAGTGTTTCCTTAGGCCCCATTTTGTATCGTTGGTATGCCTCTTGTTGCAAATCGGTTAAGTTATACAGAGGCTTAGGATGACTTTTTTTAACTTTCTTTTCAACATTATCAACAATACCTTCTACATGTTCTATTTCATTAGCAATTTGAGTTGCGTCTTCCTTAGTCATGTGCTGCTTCTTTGTACTTAATTGGAAAGTTAATCCACCTATTTCAGTAGATAGTGTATAATATTTCTTCGGTTTAAAATGATTGATTTCTTGTTGCCTAGCATTAACTAATTGGATTGTTGGTGTTTGAACTCGACCCAATGATAATTGAGCATCATATTTCGTCGTTAATGCACGTGTTGCATTGATACCCACAATCCAATCCGCTTCACTTCTAGCTAATGCTGCTTCATAAAGATGTTGAAATTCACGTCCGTCTTTAAGCTTTTTAAATCCCTCTTGAATTGCTTTTTTGGTAACGGAGCTAATCCACAAGCGCTTAATCGGTTTTTTATTATGAACTTTATCCAATATTAACCGTGCAACTAGTTCCCCTTCTCTTCCAGCATCAGTTGCTATAATAACTTCTTTCACTTTTTTATCTAAAATCAGTGACTTAACAGTTTTAAATTGTTTACTTGTTTTACCAATAACTACTGTTTGCATGTGCTTCGGTATGATAGGTAAATCTTCAAGTTTCCATTCCTTGTACGCTTTATCATAGTGTTCCGGTTGAGCATTAGTGACTAAATGACCCAATGCCCATGTGACAACATACTTTTCGTTTTCAATATATCCATTACGTTTTCCCTTTATGTTCATAGCTTCAGCTATATCTCTAGCTACGGATGGTTTCTCTGCCAAAATTAATGATTTCATAGAACTTTCCTTTCAATAAAAGATCTCTTAATACATGTATTTGATGTAAATACAATTGTAACACGATAGACAATAGTCTAAACTTTCAATTACTAATAAATAAACTTATAATTAATTTAACAAAATGATATTGAAATGGAGGTACGCTATGGACATAGTCAAAGTAAGCAACCTGAACCAAATCATATCTTTTATTAATACATCATCAGACACCCTTGCGTCTTATATATATAAACTTTATACGTCTAAAGGTGATGTAGAACAGTTACTAAATGAATCTATCCATACTACTGGTGTTTTCTGTTTAATAGAAGATGATTCAATTGTCGCATTAATCACTGGAATTTTATATGAAGAAGATAAATACAAAGTTATTGGACCATTTGTTAGTAAAGATTTTACTCTTACAGATAATCATTTTATCTCATTATTTTCTGCATTAATGGAATCACAATCTGATCATGCTACTTTTAACTTCTCTTATAATGATTGTGCACAAGATTCAAAACCTTTAATGAAGTTAATTCATGCTAATTATAACTTCACAGATTACTATTTAAATGTTTATAAATCATTAAGTGAACCCGAGTCGGATTTCAATATCATTGAATATCAGCCAGGGTTCCAAAGAGCTTTCAGTAAGTTACATGAACAGACATTTAGACACAACGCATTAACTCCTAAAGAAATAGTCAATACTTTAGATGAACATAACCGATTATTTTTATTTGTTAGTGAAGGCTTGTTAAAAGGATACCTTTATTTACAAATAGACACGCTATCATCACTAGCTGAAATACGATATTTTAGTTCACATACTGATTATCGTCTAAAAGGGATAGCATTTGACTTACTTTCATATGCAATTCATTATGCATTTGAGCATTATTCTATTGATAAAGTTTATTTTAAAATACGTAGTAAAAACGCCACTTTAGTTGAACGATTTAATGAATTAGGATTCGAAATTGAAAGTGAATATACTAAATATAAAATTGATCCAAGTCAATTGAATTACTAGCATGCCATCAGAGCATATTAAGATAATTACACATTAAATCTTAATATGCTTTTTTTATTTAATTCAACGTATGAGCGTTTACATTTTAAAAGTTATTTTTTTCAGATAAAATGTTCACGAGTGTTATAGGAAGGAAACACTTGAAGTAAATAAATAAGGAGAGTGTTTACATAATGCAATTTATAGATATACTTATCGCATTATTACCTGCCCTATTTTGGGGGAGTGTCGTTTTAATTAATGTTTTTGTTGGGGGCGGACCTTACAACCAAATAAGAGGTACAACATTGGGTGCACTTATAGTTGGTATTGTATTGCTCTTAATTGGTAAAGCACAATTTGATAATTTAACAGTAATTATTGTTGGTTTAATTTCAGGTGCTTTGTGGGCCTTTGGACAAGGTAACCAATTACGTTCAATTAGTTTAATTGGCGTTTCTAAAACAATGCCTATTTCTACAGGTATGCAATTAGTTGGTACTACATTATTTAGTGCTATTTTTCTTGGAGAATGGAGTACTGGTATTCAAGTAACAATGGGAATTATTGCCATGGTTCTATTAGTTACAGGTATCGCGTTAACCTCTTTACGCGGTAAAAATGAAGGTAAATCGAATGATCCAGAATTTAAGAAAGCAATGTTAATATTAGTGATTTCAACAATTGGTTATGTCGGATATGTAGTAATAGCCGATATCTTTGGTGTCAGTGGTACTGATGCATTATTCTTCCAATCAATTGGTATGGCTATAGGTGGCTTCTTGTTATCAATGAAACATGAAACTAATATTAAATCTACAGCCCTTAACTTAATACCAGGTGTTGTATGGGCGATTGGTAACTTGTTTATGTTCTATTCACAACCTAAAGTTGGTGTTGCAACAAGTTTCTCATTATCACAACTACTCGTAATCGTTTCTACACTAGGTGGTATTTTCTTACTAGGTGAGAAAAAAGACAAACGCCAAATGATTGGAATTTGGTCTGGTATAATCTTAATCGTTATCGCCGCATTTATACTCGGAAATCTTAAATAATTTAACATTACAAAGGAGGAACCAAAATGTTTTCAGATTTAGAAGGTAAAGTTGTAATTATAACTGGTGCTGGGAGTGGTATTGGTAAATCCTTTGCAGAAAATTTTGGTAAATCAAAAGCAAAAGTGGTTTTAAATTATCGCTCTGATCGTCATTTAGATGAAATTGAAGAAATGAAGCATATGATTAGCGATGCTGGTGGTGAAGCAATTGCCGTACAAGCTGATGTGGTTGTCGAGGAAGATGTAAAACGATTAGTTCAATCTGCTGTTAAAGAATTTGGCACGCTAGATATTATGATAAATAATGCAGGATTTGAAAAACCTATCCCAACCCATAAAATGTCAGTTGATGAATGGCAAAAAGTGATAGATATTAATTTAACTGGTGCATTCATAGGTTCTAGAGAAGCAATTAATCAATTTTTAAAAGAAGATAAAAAAGGAATAATCATCAATACATCAAGTGTACATGATACGATTCCATGGCCTAATTATGTTAATTATGCTGCTAGTAAGGGTGGCTTAAAGTTAATGATGGAAACAATGTCTATGGAATACGCACAATATGGTATACGCATAAACAACATTTCTCCAGGTGCGATAGTCACTGAGCATACTAAGGAGAAATTCTCTGATCCAGAAACTCGTGCTGAGACATTGGAAATGATTCCGGCTAAAGAAATTGGTGAAGCTCAAGATGTAGCTAATGTGGCATTATTCTTAGCTTCAGATTTAGCGAACTATATTCACGGTACTACCATTTACGTTGATGGTGGTATGACTAACTACCCTGCCTTTATGGGTGGTAAAGGTTAAATTTCAAACACTATGCAATAAAAAGCAAGCAATCCTTAAAGTAGAATTGCTTGCTTTTTTCATATTTAATCAAATAAATATCGCTTGATAAACATATAAAATGATTATACTTAAGATAATCGAAATGTTAGTAACCATACCTACTAAAGGCAATGTCTTGTATTTAAATTGAATAGAATACGGAATAATCGCTACTCCTACTGGTAATAACCAAGCAATGAGTAATGTCGTTTTAATCATATTATCTGAAACAGGTAAGAAGAAATGAACGAGTAAACCAGCTAATAAACCTAAACCATAATGAGCTAATAAATATTTAACTGCGATTGGTAGGAAATGACGTTCAATTTTAAAATTAAGCATAACACCTAAAAGAATCATTGATAGTGGCATATTCGCTTTAGATATTATAGTGAAAAAATCAATTGATACTTTAGGCAAATGAATATTTAACATATTTAAAGTAAACATGACGATATATGTGACAAGGGGCACAGAAGTAATTAATTTTTTGCCTAAAAATTTAAAATCAAACTGATCTCCACCTTGACTGAAATAGCTTCCTACAAAATAAGTTACTCCAAACATAATAATTGCCCCACCTATGTCAGCCATTCCAAAATAAATCATTCCATTTTTTGGCCAAATCGTATCAACAAGTGGATATGCAAATAAACCTATATTAAGTGATGCAGTCATCATTCCAACTGTACCTTTTATATGATTGTTATGCTTATTAAACAGCCACAATACAGTGACTTTAGCAAGGACGCCATACACAATCATCATTATAGGTAATATCGAAAATGAAAAATCTAATTCTGCACTATTGAGATTGACAATGACTAAAGAAGGTAGTGTGACATTGAGTACTAATGTTGATAATACCTGACTATCTGCCGCTTTTAAAAAGTTTATTCGTTTCAATAAATAACCTAATGCGATTAAAAGAATAATCATTATAAACTGCTCTGTCACGATAGTTCCTTCCTTCTTTTTAACGTTATTATTACAGTTAATTACTTTAACATAATTTACTTCATTTTTAGAAGTGGATTGTTTCATGATATAATTCAATGTGATTGTTAAATTTTGAAATTAAAGGGGTTTAAGATTAATGAATTTAGAATCACAATTAGATGAATTGAAGTATGATTATGTTCGTTTACAAAATGACCTCGAGAAACGGGAATCTTTAAATCAAAATATAGACCCTCTCGTTAAGCAACTTGAAGATATTGAATTACAAATCTCTGAGATACGTTCAAAATTACTTCAGAAATAAATAATTTTTCTATCTTATGAGATGATTAAAGTTGTGTAAATCTAGTATGATTTCTATTCAGTAATTCAGTCAGCAACTTCGAATTTGTTATATAGTGTCAAAATTATATTTTGTCTAAGGTTCATTATAGAAAGGAAGACAACAGGTGAAACTTTACTTATTATTATTGCCTATTTTATATCTCATCGTTAGTTACATAAGCATTTTTAAAATGCATTCGATTATTACTCGCATTTTACGCATTATTATGGGTGTATTATTACTGTTTGTACTAGCAGTTACAACTCTACAATTCCCTGCTGAAAACTGGTGGGTATTTATTGTTTTAGCATTACTTGTTGGTAATGTTGAAGTAACTGCATTCAAAGAATTGAAACATGATACTAAAGCTGTTTCAATTTTAAATATTTTATCAGTTATATTATTTATCATTTATGTTATTTTAACTTTTATCATGTATTAAATTAGTATAATTCAGTCAACTAATGCCAATATATAGTTATAGCCTGAGACATTGATTAATGTCCCAGGCTTTAGTTTTTTATTTTCTTGTTAACTTACCTTTAAGTGTAAAGAGAATTTCGTAAATTACGGGAACAACAATTAATGTAAGAAGTGTAGATGAAATCAACCCTCCGATTACAGTTGCTGCCATACCTTTTGAAATCAATATTGAGCTATCTTGTCCAAATAATAAAGGCAATAATGCACCAATTGTTGCAATGGCAGTCATAAGAATTGGTCTAATACGAGTGCCTCCCGCTTCTAACAATGCCTCCTTCATTGACATACCTTCATGTTCATTTGTTATCACACGATCAATTAACACTATGGCATTGGTTACTACGATACCAATTAACATTAACATTCCAATTAAACTTGGAACAGATATTGTTTCACCTGTAATCAATAATGCTAATACGACACCAATAATAGTAAATGGTAGTGAGAATAGTATTGTGAAAGGTGCTAAGCCACCTTTAAATGTGATGACTAATACTAAATATACGATAACAATAGCGACTAACATGGCGAATGCCAATTGCGTCATTGCTTGATTAATGTCATCAGTAGCACCACCCACATTAACTTTAACGTTGTCTGGTTTATCTATATTATTGATTTTATTCATTACCTTACTAGATATACCACCTACGTCTGAATCAGTAATTTTACCGGAAACAGTTGTTGCGTAGTCACCATCTTCTTGAACTAATTTACTTGGCGTAGTTGTACGTTCTAGTTTGGCTATATCTTTAAGTTTTACCGTTTCACCTGTTGGTGATTTTAATTCCATATTATTTAATTTATTTCGAGACCAATCCGTCTGCTTGTTTTGTTTTACTTTGACATCGACTTTATTGTCATTTTCTTTAACTGTAGTAATCGTCTTTTCAGGCAAATTCTCATTTAAATTTAATGCTAATTGTCCTGCAGAAATACCTTTCTCTGTTGCTTTATTTTGATCTACTTTAATTTCATATTGATTATAGGTTTGCGATAAATCTGATTTTACATTGGTAATTCCGTTTACTGATTTCATCTTTTGCTCTACTTTAGCAACTGTATCTTTAATTGCATTCGTAGATGGCCCTTTGACTGTAACTTCAACTGAATCATTACCAGAACCATTACCCATGTCTTGATTTTTCCATTCACCTGGTTGATTCATTTTTGATAAATGAGAGATAACTTTATCAGGCTCTTCTTCAAAGTTAGGTGTATCTTTGTCATATTCAACCATAATAGCCATACTATTCGTACTACCAGTTGGGTCTGCTGGTGAAGGACCTCCCACTGAATATTGAACTGTTTTTACTTTATCCTTGGATTGTAAATATTCCTGTGCTTGCTTTGCATGATCTAAAACAGCTTTTTCAGTTTCACCGGGTTTAGGTGTATAGGTTACGGCTAAGAATTTGTCATCACCTGTTGAAATATAGCTTGTACCTAATTTTGCACCACCTAACGCAATGCTTCCTACTAGAATAACGACACTAATAATTAAGACTATCCATTTATGATTTAATGACCAATTTAAAATTTTACGATAACTCTTGCTTACAACACCTAGTCCTCTATCATTCTGATGTTGTGAATTACGTTTTAACTTAATACCTTTTTTAAAAAATGTAGAAGCCAATGCTGGCACCACAGTAATGGATACAAGTAAAGATGCTAATAAACTGAATGCAATTGCTAATGCGAAAGGTCTAAACATTTCACCAACTGAACCTGACACAAATGCTAGTGGTAAGAACACGATTATAGTAACAATTGTAGAAGATAAAATCGGTTTAAATACTTCTCTTGTTGCACTAATGACTAAATTGTTGCCAGACAATTCTTCTTTAGAATCTGATAATCTTCGATAAATATTCTCTACAACAACAATTGAGTCATCTATCACACGACCGATAGCAATTGTTAATGCACCTAATGTCAAAATGTTTAGCGATACATCACTTAATTTTAATGCGATAAGTGCTATTAAAATCGAAAGCGGAATGGAAACAATTGAGATAGCCGTTGTTCTAATATTTCTCAAGAATAATAAGATAACTATAATTGCGACTATCGTTCCTAAAGCTGCTTTTTCAACCATTGTATATAATGAATCTTCAATTGGTTTAGCAGTATCCATGGTTTTCGTAGCTTTTATGTCATCATTATTTTTTACAAATTCATCAATTTTCTTTTGAGCTTCTTTAGCAACTTGAACTGTGTTGGCATCTTGTGCTTTCATAATTTGTACATTAACTGCATCTTTTCCGTTCGTCTTAGAAATTGACTCACGTTCATCTCCTACAGTTATTGTTGCTAATTCACTTAATGGTACGCTTGGCATTTCTCCACTTGAAGCTTGAGATTGATTACTCATTTGAGATTGAGAACTTGAAGATGATGCATTATCTCCAGTACTACTCATCTCACTACTTGATTGATCATCACTGCTGCCTGATTGACTCTGGCCACTTATTGTTAATGGGATTTCTAAGTCTTTGAGTGCTTTAACAGATTTAAATTGTCCATCCACTACTAAAGATTTTTCATTTTTTCCAAATTGAAACAATCCCAGAGGTGTTTCTCGAGTTGCTGTTTTTATGTAATTTTCTACGTCATCAGCTGTTAGTCCCGCTTCATCTAATTTGTTTTGTTTAAATTTCAATGTAACTTGTCTCGTTGTTTGACCATTAAGTTGAGCATTCTGAACGCCATCAACGGTTTGTAATTTAGGAATAAGTTGGTCATTAATTTCTTTTGTTGTGGTTTTTAAGTCATCATTCTTATTAGTAAATGAATAAGCTACGATTGGGAATGCATCCATGGAATTTCGTGTTAATTCTGGCTCACTAACCCCATCTTTAAAGTCTAATTTATCTATTTCTTTCTTTAATACTTCTTCAGCTTTATCCATGTCTGTACCGTTATTATATTCAACAGTTACAATTGATGCATTTTGTATCGACTGTGTTTCTACACTTTTAACGTATGCTAGAGATCGTACTTGGTTATCAATTTTAGAACTAATCTCATCTTGGGTTGTTTGAGGTGTAGCACCTGGCATTGTTGTTTGTACAGATATAACTGGATTTTCAACATCTGGAAGTAATTCTAATTTTAATTTAGCACTAGAATATACGCCTCCTAATATTACTAAAACAACCATTAAGAAAATTGCGAATTTATTTCCCAACGAGAACGTTAACATCTTCTTTATCACTTATTTACTTCCCCCATTCTTTTTCTTTTAAAAAGCTATAATTTCTTTATTTTTAATCATTCCTATTATCCTAAAAAAATCTGAACGTCACAATGGTTATTGTGGAATCGTTCAGATTTAAATTTAATCGTTAATGACTATTTGCCTTTTAATTTACGAGAAATTTTAATTTTAGCTTTTGTTAATCGTGGTTTAACTTGTTCAATTAATTGATAAAGGGGTTGATTTAATACATAGTCAAATTCCCCTATCTTTTCACTTAAATAAGTGCCCCAGACACGTTTAAATGCCCATAAACCGTAGTGTTCAGAGTCTTTATCTGGGTTATTATCAGTTCCACCAAAATCATATGTTTTAGCGCCATGTTCACGCGCAAACTTCATCATCTCATATTGCATATGATGGTTAGGCAAGAAGTCACGGTAATCATTCGATGAAGCACCATATAAATAATATGATTTAGATCCTGCAAACATTAACAATGCACCAGATAAATAAATTCCATTAGGATGTTTTGCTAATAAGTCAGTCATGTCTTCTTTTCTTTCAATAGATTTTTGAATTTTAGATTCGACATCGTTTAATTTATTTTTAGTCTTTTTATCTTGCTTTCTCTCATATTTATTTTGAAGTTGCGTTTTTTCGTTTCCAAGTTCCTTAAGTTCATTATCAATATCATCTAAGACAGGTTTTGGTTCTAATTTCACAAGGAATAATTCAGCATCGCCATCTTCATGTAATGAGTCATAAATATTTTGGAAATAGCTTAAATCACGTGTTAAAAAACCGTCACGTTCTCCTGTTATTTTCATTAATTCAGCGAAATTTTTAAGCCCTTCTCGATTTGAACGTTCAACTTTAGTACCACGTTTCAATGAGAGTCTAACTTTAGAACGATTACGGCGCTCAAAACTTTGGAATATTTCCTCATCTGATTTATCTATTGGCGTAATCATTGTCATACGTGGTTGAATATAATCTTTAGACAGCCCTTCTTTGAAACCTTTATGTTTAAAACCTAGCGCATTTAAATTTTTAAGTGCATCTATACCTTTATCTACTTCTACATCTGGATCAATTTTAATAGCATAGGCTTTTTCTGCTTTAGCTACTTTTTTAGTTTCTTCTAATAACTGTTCCAATGCAGCTTTATCACTATAATCCGTTACGAAGCCACGAGAAACGTAACATAGCGTGAATGGTAGTTTAGGTATCTTTTTAAATAATAATTGACCTACACCTTTAATCTCACCATCTTCGCCCACTGCCACACGCTTTGAATACCATCCTGTTAGGCGTTTAGTTTCTGCCCATTTTGTTAACTGTAATAAATCACCATTAGGATGAGCTTTCACAAACGCATCATGCTCTTGGTTAGTGATATTCATCTTTTCCATGCTATAAAAACTCCTTTTTCTTTACATTAATTATAATTATACAATGTCATGTTTTGAGTGTCGACAAACTCGCCGTGCGATTAAAATATTATTTCTAGTTTTAAATTTTTGATATACTATAAAAACTTAAAATTTTAAATTAGTCTTTAAAAAGAGGTTTAACATGCGATATTTATTATTAATACTATTTATTTTGTTTAACACGATAGCTATTGTTGTCACTATGACTCAACCTTTAACAGTTTCATATTTTAGTTTAAGAGTAATGTTCGTTGGACTGTCGTTCGTCTTAACTATCTTTTTCTTACTTTTAAGGAAGTCTAAAGTAACAACATATCTCAGCATACTATCTCTTATGCTTTCAATCGTTCATATGGCACTTATCGCCCATAGTACTTATATTTATCTATACTAACCTTCAGGCTCGAATCGATATTTCGCACCTTTCGTAATAATTGAGTAAGGTGCAGTCGTTTCTGTATCTTTAAATATAATCGTATTATAGCCTGACGTTTTACCATCTTGAATACGGTAAATAATATGGTCTACCGTTAATTGTACATCTGTATAATTATCTCCTTCTTCAAGGATAGTCACATCGAACCATTTTTTCCATTTAGATAGTGTTTTAGAGCGTTTTTCACTATCAATAATTATTTTATGGATTTTAAATTGTTTTTGGAAAAGCGGGTCTAATTTCTGATTGTGCACTTCTTCCCTTTCATCCCATTCTATGAAAAATGGCGGCTTTACCATGTAATCAGGGTCTGCAATGTAAAGTAATTTCCAATTTACTTTTTCACCTTTTTTATTCTCTCTATGCATTTCTACTGGTCCAATCGTATCAATGTTACGTTCTTCTAAAGATTTTTTTATTAATTCAATATTTGATGTTCTTAATGCAATTGTTTTAAACCCCTGTTTGTAATGGTCTTGAACGATTTTAGTCGCAAAAGCAACACGACCTTCTTCTGTTTTAGATTCTTTATTTAATTTTTCTTTATCTTCTACATCAATCAATTCTATGTAATTTTCATTAATATATGATAAACGATTGAATGTTCCAAATTTGTGATGTTTGCCACCAGAACTAATTTTCAGAATATCTCCTGGATATTTAAAGTTTTTAAGGTTGTCTACATAATGAATAATATGGTCAAATCTGAGTTCCATTGATCGTATTCCCCTTTAATTGTTCGACTTGCATCTATCTTATCAAACTTCTTGTAAGATTACTTCTTTTATTCACGTATCTTATTGTTTTAGTATTGCATTTTTTTAAAATACGTCATATAATATTTTTTGTCTTAAAATAGTTAGCAAAGCTAACTTCTTGAAAGGAGTATATTATGTTAACAAATGAATTTTTTAACAGTTTCATTGGTTTATACCGTCCATATATGAAACGAACGCAATCTATACTGGACCAATTTGATTTACATCCTGGTCAATGGTTGATATTAAGAGATATTGCCAGTACCTCTCCAACGACCTTAGTTCATATTTCTAAACGTCGTTTTATTGAAAAACCCACTACACGTAAAATTATTAAAGTGTTATCTGATAAAGAGTTATTAATTGTAGAACCAAGTAAGGAAGATAAGCGTGAGAAGTTACTAAGTCTCTCTGATAAAGGTCAAACATTATATGAAGACGTTTATCGTAAGATATTACCAGTTCAGCGTGAGCTTATTGAAAATGCTGGATTATCTGACGTGGAACTTGAAAATGTTATTTCAGTAATGAACAAACTTCATCATGCATTTTTAGAGGAGGAATCAGAATGACTCAGAATACGAGTGTAAAACAGCCTATTTTCACGAAAAGTTTTACAGTTAATTTCTCAATCAATTTTTTCGTTTATTTGTGTATGTATCTTTTATTAGTAATTATCGCTGATTACAGTAAGACAACTTATCACGCCTCAGATAGTTTAGCTGGATTAGTAGTAGGATTATTTATTATTGGTTCTTTAATAGGTAGATTTGGAACTGGTAAATATGTAAATAAATTTGGTCCAAAAAAAATATTAATTACTGGATTATTATTGCTTGTGATTACACAATTACTTTACTTCATCCCTGGATCAATCACATTCTTAATGTTCGTACGTCTAATTAACGGGATTGCGACTGCTATAGCTACTACTGCAACTGGTACTATTGCAGCACATGTCACACCGGTTGAGCGTAAGAGCGAAGGTATTAGTCTATTTTCACTTAGTTTAGTACTTGGTACAGCTATAGGCCCATTCTTCGGTATCTTATTATTAAAATCATTCTCTATCAATTTACTATTTGCTATATGTTTAGTTTTAGGTGTGATCAGTTTAATAATTTCACTATTTATTAAAATTGATTTTGATGCTGTTCATGATAAAACAGATGCTAAAATTGCTAAAGCATCAGGCTTTAATATACACAACTTCATTGCAAAAGAAGCAGTACCAGTATCAATAGTTATGATGATCATTGCACTGAACTATGCTTCAATACTGACTTTCTTGAAATTTTTTGCTGAACAACGTCATTTATTAGAAGCATCTAGTTACTTCTTTATTTGTTACGCGATCGCTTCTTTAATTACACGTCCAATTGCAGGTAAAATGATTGATGCACGTACAGAAAATGTTGTCGTTTATCCTGCATTTATCGCACTTATCATTACTTTTATAGTATTAGTATTCAGTTATAGTGGATGGATGTTATTACTAGCTGGTGTCTTCTTAGGTATTGGTTATGGTAATTTATCATCATCTATGCAGGCTATTGCCATTAAAGTGTCACCTACTAATAAATATGGGATTGCAACTTCAACTTACTTTATTGGTCTAGATATAGGTATAGGATTTGGTCCATCTTTATTAGGCTTATTCACAGGTTTCATTAGTTATACAGAAGTTTATGTCATTATGGCCATCGTCGCTGCACTTAGCACCGTACTTTACTTTATTGTTCATGGACGAAAAGTTAAAACACAATTAAATTAATATGTAGAAAGCGCTAGAAAATATGTCAATATTTTCCAGCGCTTTTTATAATCTATTAATTAGCAATACTAATTGCTTCAATTTCAGATTTCATTTTATCAAGTAATTTCTGTTGCGTTGCATTAAAGAAATAAAATACTTGTCGTTCATCAGTTTCAGATCGTAATTTAGAAATGAGTTCTTTCTTATAAATTTTACGTATAATTACATCAATTTTACTTGTGTCCCACAACATCTCGAAATGTAATGTATCTCGTAACTCCTTACCACTAATTTTCTTACCTTCATAAACTTTAAATAAAACTACAAATTCCTCTATTGAAATTTTGTACGATGATTTTAACCAATGTTTCAACTGGCTTAATTCTCTTTCTGCTGCAATAAAACGTTGTACTTTTTCTGTTGTCATAATTAAAGCCCTCCAATGTAGATTCTAAGATGTAGTTATAGCTTTATAAATTGAATTTCCTTAATAAAATTATATAACATATACACAATTTAATCTATTACAAATTTTATTTATTTTCCGATTAATGTTTAATACAAATTCAGTTATTCATATACTCAATGCTATTATGATAATCATATTCTTTAATCATAGGTATTACATTCAATAATGATTTACTTTAAATTTAAAGTATTAATTGTATATATTTTCCAAAAATAAAAAACTCTAGCAATAGTCATAAACCATTGCTAGAGATGTTACCTAACCACCGATGTAGTTCATATTAATTTTCTTGCGTTGTCGATTTTTAACCGTTTGCTCTGTACGTTCATCTGAATAACGATCATCTCGAACATTCCACAAGCTAATAAGTTGTTCTCTTAATTCATCATCGGTTACGCCTGATCGTATAAATGATTTAATATTAAAGCCCTCAACAGTGCTGAATAAACATCCGTAAAATTTCCCATCAGATGATAATCGTGCTCTCGTGCAAGTAGAACAAAATGATGCTGACACACTTGTAATTAAACCAAATTGAGCGCCATTATCTTTGTGCTTATAGTACTTCGCTACTTCTCCGAAATATTTGGGGGGTACTGGTTCAATATCAAAATGAGACTCAATCATATCTAGCATCTCATTTTTAGTTACAACTTTACTAAAATCCCAGCCATTATCATTACCTACATCCATGAACTCGATAAATCTGATTTCAATATTCTTATCTTTAAAGTAATCTACCATTGGAATAATTTGATCGTCATTAATACCTTTTTGAATTACAACGTTTACTTTAACATGGAAACCAATAGAAACGGCGTAATCAATTTGATCTAAAATGGTAGTTGCTTTGATATTGCGATTATTTATCGCTTGGAACACTTCATTATCTATGGCATCTAAACTAACATTAATGCGACGTAAACCGGCATCGTATAATTTTTGTCCGTGTTTTTTTAATAATAGACCATTAGTGGTCATACCGATATCTTCAATACCATCAATTTGATTTAACTCAGCTATAAGTTGATATAAATTTCGTCTAAGTAGTGGTTCGCCACCAGTTATACGTAACTTCTTCACACCAAGTTCTGCATACACTTTCGCGATTCTAACCATTTCTTCAAACGTTAATAACTCATCTTTAGGTAGGAATACATAGTCATCACCGAAGATTTCTTTAGGCATGCAATAGTCACATCTAAAATTGCAACGGTCTGTTACTGAGATACGCAAATCGCGAATGGGTCGACCTAATTTATCTTTGATTTGTGCAACCATAAATGGACCCTCCTTAATGATTTATCTGTTGTTTCAAGTCATCTAAATCTTCTTGATAGTTGATATTTTTATACCAATATTCAGGTGATTGTATGTTAGTAACATCTAAACATTCCGTCGTCACATTATTATAAACATGTCGTAAACTATAGTCATTCGAAGCTAAAGCTTCATCCATAACGTTTATACAATTTGGATGATAAAAGGCTATAGTTGGTATAACTCGTTCATGTTCAGAATAAGCAGCTATATCAATTTGATCTTCTATGAGTCTTGATACTAAAAATTGGTATAAAGCACTAATAGCCTTACCTGTTACCATAGGGGTATCAACTGATATTACAAAAAACAGTTCTTCATCGTTGTATTGTTTCATTACAGTATGAATACCGGCAAGTGGCCCTTTATCTTTATTGTTAGCGTCATCTATAATAACATTGTCATGTTTAAATTGATTAGCTAATTGATCATTGGTGCTTATAATAATATCATTAAACATATTAGTCTCTTGTAAGGTTTGAACAATTCGTTGGTAAAATAATTGTCCATCTATTTCGGCAAATGCCTTTGCCTTACCAAAACGTTCTGAATGACCACCTGCTAAAATAATTGCTTTCATTTCCCGTTAACCTCCACTTACTGGAGGAATCAATGCAACAGTGTCTGTTGGTTGTATGATATCCTCATCCTGTACAAATTCTTCATTTACTGCAACCTGAAACTTTTTAGATTTAATTGAAGGATGTCTCTCAAACAGATTTTGTTTAAAAGCATCAACGTTAATTGATTCATTAATATCAATTGTTTCACTATCAGTTTGCAACATTTCTTTTATTTCAGCGAAGTATAAAACCTTCACGTTAGTCCTCTCCTTTAGTAGCTAGATCGTGGCTACCTCTTTGATGTCCTTGCCACTCTGCACCGTCTTCCCAAATTTCCTTTTTCCAAATTGGAACGACTTCTTTGATACGTTCAATAGCATATTCGTTAGCTCTATATGCATCTTTACGATGGGGTGATGAAACTGCAATTAACACCGCTATATCTGAAATTTGAAGTGGCCCAATGCGATGAACAATTGTTGTAATCGTTCCTGGCCAACGCGCTTCAATTTCATCACCTATTTGTGCTAACTTTTTCTCCGCCATAGGTATATATGCTTCGTATTCTAAATATTCTGTTTTAATACCTTTAGTCCATTCTCTTACATGTCCTGTAAATACAACTACAGCACCTTGGTGTTCATTTATAGTAAATTCTCGATACTGTTCTGTTTGGATGGGTTCAGTAACGATTTCAAATTGTTTCATTTAATGTCAATCCCTTTGCTCTATCCATTGTAATAACCAATTATCATAGTGTGATAACGCATGTTTATCATGAACATCATAACAATATTTAACACCGGTTAATTGCTTTAACCGTTCTAATTCTTCAGTAGTCTGATAGACGACCACTTTATCAAAATGTTCATCTTTAAACCCTTCAACCAAAATGATATTACAATCAATTGTAACAGATTGGTCAATCATTTGAGTAAGATTTTGTTTATATGCACGCGTGACAGTTTGTTGATAGTGTTCACCTTGCACAATACTCTGATCTGCTCCAGCATTAAAATGTTTCATATGATCTACATGGTCTTCTTGAAGTGTTATATCCTCACCAATGTGGCCATGGTGCTTGATTGTCGCTATTGTGTAACCATAAGATTTTAAAAATTGTATCGTGTGTTGTATCAAGGTTGTTTTTCCTGAATTTTTAAAACCAACTATTTGCAAAATCATAGTGTCATTTCCATTTCATAGACATTCGATTCTGTTAAAATAACATTAACTGTATGACCTGCTTTAAATCCTCTAGTGCCCCCTGGCATCATAATCATTGAATTGCTATGTGCAATTGCTACTACTGCACCAGATTTATTAAATCCAGATGGCACTACTGTCGCACCACTCTGTGAAAATGTAGCAGATGCTCGAATAAAACGAGTAAAGGGATTCGCCTTAGTAAAATCTTCCATTAAAGTAGCTTTAACAACTTGAGGGTAATAGGCAGTTGCCCCCATCATATGTTGAATCGCAGGTTTGACAAATAATTCAAATCCAGTGAAACAAGCTGATGGATTACCTGATAAACCAAACAAATATTGCCCATTTGCAACAGCTACGGTTGTTACACTACCTGGTCTCATTGCAACTTTATTAAATAATACCTCTGCATTTACAGCTTTGTAAATTTCAGGTAGATAGTCAAAATCTCCAACAGAAACGCCACCCGTAGTAATTACGATGTCATGTTTTGACATGGCATCTTTGACAACTGAAATACTACTTTGTAAATCATCTTGTTGAATTTTATATGCTTCAACGTTTAATCCAGCTTTTTCAGATAGTGCTTTGATCATTGGACCATTTGAATTGCGTATTTTACCTGGTTGTAATTCATCATCCACATCTAATAGCTCACTACCAGTTGCAATGACTGCAATACTTGGGCGTTGTGTCACAGGAACTTTAGAGTAACCATATGTTGCAAGAACGGCTATTGCACCTGGATTAATGACTTGACCTTTTTTCAAGACAATATCACCTGTTGTTGTTTCTTCACCCTTAAGAGATACATTTTCATTTGCTTCAAATGACTTACGTATTGTAAACGTATCTCCATCCTCAACTGTTTGTTCAAACATGACTACTGCATCTGCACCTTCTGGAATTTGGGCTCCTGTCATAATACGTACTGCTTCGTTTTGACCTAGTATTTTATCTGAAACTGAACCTGCGCCTATGTGATCAATCACTTTAAATTGTTTACGATTTTCTGAGTATGCACCAGCAGAATCTTTACTTCGAATAGCAAACCCGTCATAAGGTGATTTATTAAAACGAGGAATATCATAAGTTGCAACAATATCCTCCGCAAGTACATATCCTAAGCTATCTTCTAACTTCACTTCTGTAGTATTCAAATATATATCCTGTTGAACAACACGATTTATCGCTTCTTTAACTGGTATTGGGTTTCTTTTTTCAACTGACATACTTATCATCTCCAAATTATAATTTAAAATCATGATATACTAACCCTATCAGGAGGGTTATTATGTCAAAATTTACTCATATCAATGAACAAGGTAATGCTAAAATGGTAGATGTATCAAATAAAAATATTACTAAACGTACTGCTCAAGCTCATTCTAGCATTACTGTTAATGAAATAATTTATCAACAAATTATAGATAATACTAATAAAAAAGGCAATGTACTTAACACTGCACAAATTGCTGGTATTATGGCAGCTAAAAACACATCGACGATTATACCTATGTGTCATCCTCTACCTTTAACAGGTATAGATGTTCAATTTAACTGGCAAATTAATGATAATACTACATACACATTAAATATCACGGCTATTGTCTCCACTACTGGAAAAACAGGCGTTGAGATGGAGGCATTAACAGCCGCTTCTGCAACTGCTTTAACTGTTTACGATATGACCAAGGCAGTCGATAAAGGTATGATTATCGGTGAGACTTACCTTGAATCAAAATCAGGTGGCAAATCTGGTGACTATCGTCGTTAAGTTATTTCGAGCGCTCATATAATGTTTCAATTTAAATAATAAAGTCATGGATGCAAAACTTCAATTAGGGAAACCTATCATTTAAGTTTAAATCCATGACTATTTTATTATTTATTCAATTCATGCAACATATGGTTTAATTCTGGCTTGATTAACTTTTCAATAGCCAATTTCACAGCTCCAGTAGATCCTGGTAGAGTATAAATTAATTTGTTCTTAACTGAACCAGCTACTGCTCTTGATAACAATGCTTTAGTTCCGACATCCTCTGTGTAACTTAAATATCTAAATAATTCTCCAAAACCTTCGATTTCTTTATCCAAAAATGGCTTAACTGCTTCTATCGTAACATCTCTTTGTGCAATGCCAGTTCCACCAGTTGTAATTATGACATCAATATCAGATGCCAACCATTGTTCAATTTGAGATTGAATAGCTACTTTATCATCTTTGACAATAGCATAGTTTGAATTTAATACTTCGACATTGATATCTTGTATTAAAGTTTGGACAAGTTGACCACCTTTATCCGTCTCTTTATCCCTAGTATCAGATACAGTCAAAACTGCACATTGAATCATTCTATCTACTTTCGCATGATCATGTTGATGCATTAATTCCACTCCTATCCGAATAATTGATTGATTAAATGAATGGCATCTAACGTCTTCGTTGTACCATGTATAAGCATTCGTCCACCCTCAAAACTAACAATTCGATGTCCTTTATATTCAAACATTATCATATATTTGTTTTCTCGATAATTAAGGTGATGTTGCTTAAGAAATTCACGTACCATTTCCTGGGAAATTTTATCATTATCATATTGTACTGTATCTCTACCACATAACGTTGCATATAATGTATGCTGTTTATTTAAATAAGGAAAGGATGGATTTGAACCACATGTTGGACACTCTTTTCTAAACATACGGCTAAAACCAAATGTAAAATGTTGACCATCCCATATATCTCCATAAGTTAATTTAGTAGGCACTGATTGCTCAGTTAATAATTTAAAGGCATCTCGCAATTGAAAACTTGTAGTCATCGTAACAGCAGGTTGTATAACACCTACAGTGTCACAAGTTAAATTAATTGCTGGTAGTTGAGGCATTAAACAGTTAAAACAAGGTGTCTCTCCTGGAATAAATGCTGCTTCTATATAAGTACTCTGCACGACACCACCATATATCCAAGGTACTTTCTCTTTAAAAGCAAAGTCATTAACTAATTGTCTTGTTTCAAAATTATCTGTCGCATCAATAATAAGATCTACATGTTTAGCATACTTATCTAAAAAATAATAATCGACATGTGTGATAAAAGTATTTAGTTTCAAGTCATGTCGCAATGCTTTTAAATGGTGTTCCGCTGCTACAACTTTAGGCAACATAGTATTAGCATCTTCTTCAGTAAATAATGTTTGTCGTTGTAAATTGCTAAATTCAATATAATCTCTATCTACAATTGAAAGTGTTTTGATTCCCGCACGAACGAGACCCTCAGCAACATGAGTTCCTAACGCTCCCATACCAACAATGAGTACATGTTTTTGACTAATTTTCTGTTGTCCTTCGTGTCCTATTCCTTTAAACAAAGTTTGTCTAGAATAACGTTCACTCGTCATATTCATTGCCCTCTCTAGTTAATATCCATTTCTATCATTATATCGAACAAAGCGGGAGTGGTACAGAATACAATATGAATTCTTCGGCCCACCCCCGCAATGTTGACTAGATTTAAAAAGTCTATTATAAGTGCCTTATTAACTTAGATAATAATCATAAATCTGCTATAACGCTAAAATTTTATTATTTTCATCCCAATCTAGCTTTAATTAACCTATCTTAATAATTTTATCAGCCAATACTTCAGCCTCAAAATTAGAATGTGTGACAAAGATGATTGGTATTTTCCATTCTTTAAAAATACGTTTAATTAACTTTATTCCTTCACCTCTCGTTGCATCATCTAGACTTGAAAATGGCTCATCTAATAAAATCAAGTCTGGCTTTGTACTTAGTGTTCGAGCTAAAGCAACACGTTGAGATTCTCCACCAGAAAGTGTCGATGGATATTGCTCTTTTAGATGATGAATATTTAGTCGATCCATTAAATCATCTATATGGACAGATGGTTTAGACATAAAAGTTATATTTTTGTAAACTGTCATATTAGGAAACAATTGGTAATCTTGGAATAAATAGCCAATTTTGCGATTTTGTATTTTCAGATTGACTTTATGCTCAGTATCTGTAATCAGTCTGTCATTGATTTTGATATAGGCTTTATCTGGCGTTCTTAAGCCTGCTATCATATTTAGCACTGTGGTTTTACCTATTCCAGAAGGCCCTCGTATTGCGTAAATTTTAGGGGCTGTATCGTTAATGTTAATATCAATAAATGTCTTTTTTAATTGATATTGAAGCTTTAACTCTAACATCTACTCTACCTCCCTATATTTATCTTTATTCGCAAAATTCAATACACCAATTACCGTAATTGAAAATGCAACTAACACAAGCACCCATAACCAAGCTTGATTCTCTCTACCTTGTTCAACTAAGAAATAAATTTCAAGTGGTAACGTGTTAGTTTTATTGGGTATATAGCCTGCAACCATTAATGTTGCACCGAATTCACCTATTGCACGTGCAAAACTCATCATTATACCCGCTATAATTGAACGTTTAGATAGCGGTAAAATTAGACGATAGAATATTTTATTCTCACTTGCCCCCATGGTGCGAGCAGTATTTAGCATTTTCGGGTTAATACTTCTAAATCCTTGAATAGTGTGTTGATACATTAACGGAAAACTAACAATGACAGATGCAATTACTGCACCTGTCATTGTGAATACTACTGGAAGATGTAGTATGTTTTCAAAAAATTGTCCTACAACACTTCTAGGAGAAAATATTATAAGTAAAATAAACCCTAGCACCGTGGGAGGTAGAACAATGGGTAATAATATAAAACTTTCAAGGAGTTTAGTAAGATGCCCTTTTCCTTTATAAAGCAACCGGCAAACAAAGATACCTAGTACTGATACAATAATGGTACTTATGACAGCCACTTGAATCGAAATCCAAAAAGGTGTAATGTCAGGCATACTTATTACCTCCTAAATTTCAAAATGATATTCTTTCAAGATATCTTTTGCTTTTTTAGATTTTAAGAAGTCCATCCACTCTTTTGCAAGTTTCTTATCTGAAGTAGCACCTGCTTCGTAAGTGATTGTTTTTTTAAGTTCCGCTTCTTTAATTTCGTTTACTTTATCTGTTTTCTTTTTATCTGTATATAAATCAGTTTCATAAACAAAGCCCATTTCAGCGTTGCCTTTTTCAACATAATTTAATACTTGTTTAACATCTTTAGCGTAAACTAAATTATCTTTAACTTCACCGTATAAACCTTGATCCTCTAAGTATTGTTTCGCATATTTACCTGCTGGAACTGTTTTAACTTCACCAATCGCTAATTTTTCATTATCTTTTAAATCTTTAACTGATGATTTATCGCTATTTTTATCTCCGACTAAGACAAGTTTATTATGAGCGTATTTATATGTATCGTGTGCTTTGTCTTTGTCTTTTAACATATCAACATCTTTAGTATTTGCAGACATGAATACGTCAGCTGGAGCACCTTTTTCAATCTGTTGTCTTAATGCGCCTGAACCACCATAGTTAAAGCTTACATCAACATTTTTATGATCTTTTTTAAATTCTTTTTCTAATGCTTTACTAACATCACCTAAGCTCGCTGCAGCCGAAATTTGTAATTCTTGCTTTTTGTCATTATCTTTTTTATTTGAATCAGATGATTTATTGCCACTATCATTGCTACCAGAATTTGAACATCCTGCTAAAATAATAACTAATGTGACAATTACTGCCATGAAATGTTTAATATTCATTTCATAAACCCCTCCTTTTATACATTATATTATACGCTAGTCTTAATCTTTTGAAAGGTATAAATTATAAAAATTCACTTAATCTCCATATTATTAAATGTATTTAATATACTATTAATTATTTATATGCAATTTAAATCTTTTCAAATTGTGACTAAAAGTTTTAATATAGAATTACATATCCCTAAAGGAGAAATATAAATGAACAAAGATGTGTTACAGGGGCAATCTATTATCCGCTATGAAGATGGACAATTAATAAATACAACAGATAGTTATGTTACAGAATTTCCATTGACAATCAATGTAAACGGTACGGAATTCGCAACGGTTATTTGTAGCCCTACACATATGGAAGAACTTGTAGTTGGATTTTTAGCCTCAGAGGGAGCTATTTATAAAAGAGAAGAAATAAAATCCTTACAAATAGATGATAGCAAAGGCTTTGCACATGTAGAGTTAACTAAAGATTTAGGCGATCGCTTTGAATACTCTACTAAACGCATGATTGCATCTTGTTGCGGAAAAAGTAGAGAATTTTACTTTCACAATGATGCGGCAATAGCTAAAACCTCAATGTCAAAAATAACCTTAACTCCTAAACAAGTACTCAATATGATGACTGGATTACAAACTGCAAGTACATTATTTAAACAAACTGGTGGATTGCACAATGCCGCCATTAGCGATGGTGATGAATTTTTCGAACATAGACAAGATATTGGTCGCCATAATGCACTCGATAAGCTATATGGGTTTTGTCTTGAAAGACGTATTCCTGTAAGAAATAAGGTGCTTATATTTAGTGGACGTATTTCATCTGAAATATTATTAAAGGCAGCTAAAATAGGTGTAGGCGTTATATTATCTAAATCCGCACCTACGACTTTAGCTATTACATTAGCCAACGATTTAAATATTACTGCTATTGGCTTTATTAGAGATGGAAGTTTTAATGTTTATAGTCACCCTGAACGTATCAAAGCCACAGAGTAGTTGGAATAATTAGTTTAAACTACTCTGTGGCTTATTTAATTAACTTCTTCTTTAACTATGTGGTAAACAAAACTTTGATACGTATAACCTTGTTTTAAATACATATCTTTTGCTGTGTCTTCTCCATCAGCTACAAGTATAACTGGTCGTTCATTTGCTAAGTCACCTATGTATGCTTGTATTGTTGATCCAATACCTTGTCTTTGAAATTGCTCAATTACACCAAAACTATCAATTTCAATAGTTTCGTCAGTAATAATAACATCAACAGTCCCTACTGGTTCATTATCAACATAAGCAACTAATCGTTTTTTATCGTCTTTTTTTTGTAGGATGGTTTGTCTTGCATTATTGACACTTTCAATAGCAAATGGTTTACTATAGGGCAAGGCAAATGAATAATAGATATTCAAATAATCTTCTATATTGCTTTCATCAACTTCTTTAATGTCTACATCATTTCTACTAGTTAGCTGTGTTAATTCATTTCCTTCTATAATATAGAATTCAAGTATGCCTAATTGAAAACCTCTATCTATAATTGCATTTATCCACTCTTGGCTTAATCTTTCATTCTCTGGAAAAGTAAACGCTAAGTGATTTGAATCCTGTTTTTGATGCAGTTCACATTGAGAGGTCATATCCTTGAACCACTGATCTAATGTGGGCATTTCTTTATAAAACCACTTATTCGTATTATACTTAAGCGGTTCTGAAGGTGTTAAATAAATAATTTTCTGCTTATCTTCATGATATAAATGCCCATCTTGAGCAATATTATGTATTGATATATTTGACATTGCTATATTCACCCACCTTGTTAGCTTGATAAATTTATTGTATCAAACTTTTAAAGCGTGAATGATTTAAAAGTGTTACGCCAATTAAACTTGCAATAATGGCTTTAATAATATCTCCAGGTATAAATGTAAATGACAATAAGAATGCTTTACTTGCATGGATATCTATAATGAAGCCCATAATAATCGTTCCCACGATATCTAAGAATAATACACCAATAACTAAAGTAGCGACTAACAATATCGCGAAGTTAATTTTATTAAAGTATCGGTCTCTCACTAATCCTATACCAAATGCAACTACTGGATATAAGAATAAGAATCCGGCTGATGGTCCCGCAAATACTCCGATTCCTCCACGTCCACCAGATACAACTGGTAAACCTGCAGCAGCTAATAATAAAAAGACGATGACACTCAGTGTCCCATATTTTTTTCCTAGAATAATACCTGCTAAAAATATGCCAATATTTTGTAAAACAATAGGTACTGGCATAATTGGAAGCGGGATTCCTGGTACCAATCCTAAAACACAAATAATTGCTGTCATTAAAGCTGTGTAAACTAAATTTCGTGTATTCATGTTGTATCCTCCTTCTACGAGAATGATTATACCACTAATGTAAACTTTATAAAATAAAAAGTTTACATTTAAGAAGGAGAATCTACTTTTTTAGCTAAATCAGTAATATAATTAAAGAAGTCATCATGATTAACATCGGTGACAACTTTGATAGGACGCCCACTATCTTTAATAAATGTACGACCTTGACTAGGACCTTTAAATTCTACATCTACATTCAATGATTTATATTGAACTAAATCAGGTTTTCCTATATAAGCAGTGGTTAAAACATCCCATAAGAAGTATGTAGAATTTGTAATAAAATGTGTCAAAGGTGGTACTGCAGCATAGCTAACACCTAAAAAATCTACACCTGGATATTGACGTTCATCAGCCCACATTTGTCGAATGTCTAATGTTAACGGAACTTGATTGGTGCTTTCTAAAGCTACCATATCTATCGCTATCTCACTATCAAATACTGTCTTAACCGCCTCCGGATCCCAAAACGCGTTCCACTCAGCTGTACCATCATGTTCAGGCTCTTCTACGTTACCTTTTTCGAGAAACGTTCCACCCATCCAAACTAATTTTTCAATATTATTTTGAATGCTAGGTTCAGTTTTAAGCGCTTTAGCCAAATCTGTTAGTGGTCCAGTAAATAGTAAAGTTACAGGTTCACTTGATTGACTTAACACTCTGATAATGTCCTCATACGCTTCTACATCACTGATGGTAGACTGTTCATTGGTAGTTGATTCATTTAATATGGGTAACGCATCCATAAAGAATGCATGCATTCTCCATTCTTTTGGAAAAGGATTAGCCCCACGTTCATAGGACGGCGCAACCTGTAAAGAATTATTAGAAAATCGATTTATAATTTTACATGAAGCGCTGACTGAAGGTTCTAAATAACAATCTGCTCCTATAGTACTAACACCTACTAATTCGATATCATCCATTTGTAATAATAAAAACAAAGATATTAAATCATCTACTCCACCATCATGATTAAAATATACTTTACGCAAAATGTTTCCTCCTTACATACATTTGTAAATTTAAAAAAGCTACGACTACATTATATGTAATCATAGCTTAAATAACATAATTAATTGATTATCGTTTTAATATTTTATTTACTAGCTTTAAGTAACTTGTCTTTTAAATCTTTTCTCATAAAGTCAAGCGTATAAGGGTCATTATACCAGTATGTTTCAGCTTTAACTTCAATAACGTTATTATTTTTCACTGCAGGTAAATTTTTCCATATATTAGTTGTTTCATAACTTGGTTTAGATTTACCTTCACCAGTTGATACGATATAATCGCCAGCTACGTCTTCAATTTTTTCTTGGCTTACTTCAGCCCAGCCTTCTTTTTTAACTAAATCTTGTTGGCCTTTAGGCATTTTTAAATCAAAGGCTTGATATAATACTTCGCCACCACGACCCCAGTTATCGCCATATGTGTAAACTTTTTTATCAAATTCATCTAAGATAGAAACTGTTGAATCTTTACCAATTGCATCTTTGATTTCTTTTCCATCTTTTTCAGTTTGTTTCTTCCATTTGTCTTCCCATTTTTTAACTTCGTCTTCTTTACCCATAATTTTACCTAGCATTTCTTGTTGTTCTAAATATTTATGTTTTCCATAATCAACTACAATTGTTGGGGCAATTTTTTGATATTTTTTAATGTTTTTATCAGTAGAGTAAACAATAATTAAATCAGGTTTTTTCTTAGCAACTTTCTCAACGTCAGCTTCACCAATTTTAGTCGTGTCTTTAAATTTATCTTTTAAAATTGGACTTTGATCAACTTGATTATTTACTGCAACAATATTTGCGCCTAATTTATGTAAACCACCCGCAAATGTAGGTGCTACTACCGCAATACGTTTAGGATCTTTAGGGATTTTTATAGTTTTCCCACTATCTAATTTATATGATTTTGTTTCTTCTTTTGAATCGGATTTACCTGAACCACCATTATTACCACATGCAGCTAAAACGATGATTAGAACAAGTAAAGGTAAAATTAACTTTTTCATAACATCCTCCTGTTGAAAACGATTATCAATTTCATCAAAAATTATATACTACTACTTCATTATTTACAATAAAAATTTTAATAATTTGTGAAATAAAAAAGCCTTAATCAATAATTATTGATCAAGACCTAAAATCTATAGTTATTATTCTCTTAAAATAAATTACATAAAGATTTCGCTATATTAGTGTATGCTGCATCTTCCATTGGTGGATTGTGTAATCCAGCTCTCATATCTCGATAATAGCGTTGTAACGGACGATCCATTTCCAGACTTTTTGCACCAACAATTCTCATCGCTAAGTCAACAACTTCTAACCCTTGATTCATCACTAGCACTTTACTAGCAGATGTTTCATTCCATAAGTGCGGTTGATTTTCTGAACAATTATATCCTTTTGTGGTACTCCATAAAAAGTGACGGGCTGATAAAAGTAAAGACTCCATTTTCCCAATATTTTGTTGTACAGTTGGTAAATGACTAATAGTTCCTTCTATACTATTCGGACCATAACTTGTCGCAAAGTCTATAGCATAATTTCTTGCCGCCTGTGCAATTCCTAAATATGTGCTTGGAATATGTAATATCCAGCCATTCGGTTGTGGCTTTCTTTTTGACTCTACGAAAAAGTCTTTAGGTATCAATACATCATTCAATACTAAATCGTGACTTTCTGTAGCTCTCATACCTACCATATTCCAATTATCTGCAATTTCTACACCATCAAATTCTCTTGGTACTAAGAAGAAACCTACTTCCTGTAAATCATCTACATATGCCGCTACAATATAATGGGTCAATGCTTTACTCATTGATGTGAACGTTTTAACACCATTTAATAAGTATCCGTCATCTTGTTTTACTGCATGTGTTGCAGGTCTGCCTCCGCGAGTTGGGCTCCCTGTATCCGCTTCACTTACCGCTCGATTAACAAGAGCTCCATTTTCGATATCTTTTGCAAAGCGATTAAGCATATCCTGATTCCACATCGTTTGTTCATATATTTGTCCTATAACACTTAAATGCCAACCAATAGATAATGCTGTTGCTCCGTCAATAGCACCTAAATATGTTTGCAAAACAACCATATCTTCAATAGTGGCACCTTCTCCACCATATTTTACCGGTAGTGTTAGTAAGCTATAACCTTCTTTAACTAGCCATTCAATATTCTCATAAGGGAACCTAGACTGTTTATCATTCTCTGTTGCTCTTGCTTTAAAGGTCTCTTCTATTGATTGAAATTTTTTTATCCATTTCTTTTGAATATCTGTATTAATCAGAACTGAATTGATCAATTATATCACCTGTTCATTGTCATTATTATTTAAACCTAGTTTATCACTCGACATTACAAATTGGAAGTTAACCACTTAAGGGATTATAAACACAAAAAGACTTAAGTCAATGAGATTGAATCTCTCAAAGCTTAAGTCTTTTATGAATAAACGTTGATTACTTAATGTACTTCTCTAATTCAGCAATCAGTTTATTAATTTTGTCTCGTTGTTCATCTGTTACATAAACAATAACTATTCTTTCATCTTGTATGCTACGTTTTTTTGAAAGTAACTGTAAATCTTTTAACTTCTGTAATGCTTTAGTTAAGTAATAAGGTTTAAACTCTGAATACGTTGCAATTTCCTTTGAAGTTATTTCATTCGTTTTACTTCTCGCAATATAATTTAAAATATAAACCTCTTCATAATTTAAATTATATTTCTTTTTAGTATCTTTGAAGAACTTTTTAACTTGAAATGTTGCGTTAACTAAATCATTGATGTCTTTAATTTGTCCCATATTCTAAACCACTCCTCTGATGTACATCTTGTTGCTACAAGGTTCATGTCTACTATTTATTACTTACCAAACATTTCTTATGCTATAAAATTTATTTTATAACATTTATGTATAATATTTCAATATTTTTATGAAATTAAAATGATATTAATTATCAATAACAAGTTACATCAATTAAATTATATATAATCAATTAGTCACTATAGGTATTCATTTGGAGATAAAAAAAGGACTGGGACAGAATTCTTTTTAAATTCGTCGTCCCACCCCTACTAGAATGACCAGAACTGAGAAAGGCATCATTTAAGCGTCTTCTCAGTTCAGTCAGCTACTGCGAATCTGCAAAGTAGCATCATTATATTATTTACGTTCCAGACTCACATGTCTTTTTAGCCTCGGCTAATTGTAATAATAATATAACTATAACAAGCGTTGCTTCCTTTAGAATCATAGTAGCGTATTTTAGATTTTATTCAACTTTTTGATTATTTAATTTTAGACTCCACATAATCAACGAATGCTTTAACGTCTTTTGTTTTGATTTGTTTCATTGGTACTTTCCCAATATTAAAAGTAAACACAATATCTGTGCCATCAAAATGTATTTCTTCTATTTCATTATATGGGATATTTCTATAATAGAATTGACCATTCATATCTACATTCATAATTAATCTTTCAGAAGTAGCAATAAATGCTCCTTCAAATTCACTTTGGCCTTGAACATTATACTCAATGACACCTAATACTGAAGGGCCTTTTGACTCTGTTGGAAACAAATCGTTGGGATTCACATTATCTAGAATCATGAATTCATTCTCCTTACATATTATGATATTTTACTGTACTTCATTTCCTCTTGGAACTTATTGTAACATCTAATAAATAATTGATTTGTTTCATATGCTCGTGATTCAATAAATTTTACATTTAAAATACGTTCATCTATTGAATTACGATACTTTTCTAAATACCCTTTTTGATAAAGATCATTAATAACCACGTTCATACATATTAAATATCGATATGACATTGCCTGAATTTCTTTTAATGAAATAACTTGTCGACTTGATAGTAACTTACCTAATAAAAACAATTCATCCAAACTTAAATTAGACTCCTTTGCTATGTTTCGAACTTTGTAAAGTGCGTCAAAAATCGTTAAAACATGCCCTAATTGATTATAGTGGGCTGTTGTTTCTATTGAATAATCAAAATTCTTCCCTTTTACCATTTCACTAACTTCCATAAACATAATGTTCAGTTTCTCTTGACAGCTATTGGATGGGAGAAATAATATACGTCTTTGGTCATTATCATCACGCAATTTAGTGATCCATCCTAAATGATATAAATGCTCTAAATGATGTCGTAATTGTCTTTTTGAAATGGTTTGATAAGTGATTAACTCATCTATATAAACGCCCTGTTGATGAACATGAAAATATTTAATGATTTCATACAATGTTTTTAATTGCTCAAATTTTAGTTGGTAACTATACTTTAGCACCTCACCTACCGCTTTCATAAAAACAAGATAAAATAGTAATGTTTCTAGCTTATTTTTATCCATCATATCTATCACCTCATAACACTATTTCAGGATTGGGCGGTTAAGAGTTGCCATGCTAATTTGATAACAAATTGTCTAATAATAGCCCATATTTTAAAACTGTATTTGAAACTATTAAATATATAACTCTATATTTACCCAATCTATTAAAGATAGACATTGACTTGAATTCTTAAATAAACAACATTATCTTTATAATTTATCAATTGAAAGGTCGTGTTTACTTGTACTCAATCATCATGTTTGACTTATATTTATTATTATTCGGCTAAACTGTAATTATCTTTTGCTTCAGCAATTAATAATTGTGTTTCTTCATCTAATGGTATTTCTGATTGATTAAATGATTGATATTGATGTGATTGATTCTTAGTTCTGATTTGACCAGGTGTGGTGCCGTATTTTTTATTAAATAAAGCAATGAAATGTGGAAAATGATTGAATCCATGCTTATATGCAATATCTTGTATTAAATGATTACTTTTTAAAATGTCTATCAAACATAATTTTAATCTAACATCATTAATATATTGTGTAATATTATGATAAGGTGTGTGATACTTGATGACTTTACTAAGTTCCTTGGCTGACATATTGAGTGCATTAGCCATATCTTGGCGACTTATCTTATTACTGTGATGTTTAATAATATACTCATGTACTTTGCCAACTAAGGCATTATCTAGTTTGTAATGAATGCGTTGATTTCTCTGCAAATATCCTAATTCTACACATAAGTGTTTTACCAGCTTATCTTTTATTTGTAATTTATCTGACTTACTACTTTCAAAATCAAGTAAATTTAAAATAAAGGGTTCTAATTGTTTTCTTTCAATAGAAGGAAATTTATATCCATTAGACTTAATATAATCATCCGCATATTTCAAATAATCTTTGAATGCTATTTCAATACTAGCGATAATTGCTCCATCCTCATTCTCAATCGAGTAAATATCATTTAACATTACAAATAATAAATCTCTCTCTTTCATTTGAAATTTCTTTAAATTTAAAATTACTCTCCCTGACCACTTTAGCCAATAGATTAATTTAATATTTGATTCCTTTTGACTACTTATCTTTATATTTTTTAAAAGCTTTACCGAAAAGTTATCAATCATACGAACGTCCTTTCACTTTATAATATATAAAGATATGACATAAACAGAAATAATAAATTATCCCCCATAATGCTAATAACTATTGCTGCATTAATAACGATTTTCTAATTAAACGCTTTTTTGAATGCCTATCTTCATATATAATTGTATGTTTTATTTCGGTATTAGCAGTAGCAAACTTTTAACCAATTATATCATTTTATTATCTTATATAAATGTTTTTGTATATTTTTTATAATGTTTGTATGAATAATCCCCTATAAGCGCTTCTTTCATAGCATTTAAGAGTAATAATACAATTTAATTAATAGATCTTTTGTATATATATAATTTTAAAACAATACAAAAATAATGAATTCTATTAATTTTATATCAAATTTATTTTTGCTGTTACTTTACAAAAATGTTACAAGAAAATGAGTATCTTTTTCATATATTTTTTTAAACGTTGTTATGACAACGTTTTTTAATATTACAAAAAATTACTTATTGTATTTAACTCAACACTATTTATTAGCAAAAAATTACAAAATGATAACAACGCACACAAAATGATTTTTTTCTGATAAAGTATGTCTTGTCGTTAAGAAACTTATTAAAAACTGGACTCGAGGGTCATCAAATGACTATTAAATATAAAATATTAATTTAATTCTCAGGAGGAAATTTTACAATGAAAAAAATCGCTACAGCTACAATCGCTACTGCAGGAGTTGCAACAATCGCTATCGCTGGACATGGTCATGAGGCACATGCAGCAGAACAAGGATATAACCCAAATGATCCAACTTCATACAGCTACTCTTACACTATCGACCAACAAGGTAACTATCATTACACTTGGAAAGGTAACTGGAGCCCAAATCAAGTAAATCACTCTAGTCAATCTAATTATTCATATAACAACTATTCATATAATTACAATAACTATAATAACTACAACAACTACAGCAATAACACTCAATCATATAGTGCAAATACTCAACAAACTGGTGGTTTAGGTGCTAGTTACTCAACTTCAGATCGTAACATTAAAGTAACTACAACTACTGCTCCATCATCACAATCAACTGGCGTTTCAATTTCAAGAACTTCAAGTTCAGGTAGTAACTTATATACTGCTGGTCAATGTACATATTATGTATTTGATAGAGTTGGCGGTAAAATCGGTTCAACTTGGGGAAATGCTAATAACTGGGCAAGCGCTGCAGCTGCTTCAGGTTACACAGTAAACAATTCACCATCAGCTGGTGCTATTTTACAAACTTCACAAGGTGCATATGGTCACGTAGCATACGTTGAAAGTGTTGGTAGTGACGGTTCAGTTACAGTATCAGAAATGAACTATGGTCACGGTGCTGGTGTTGTTACTTCACGTACTATTTCAGCTAGCCAAGCTGCTTCATATAACTACATTCACTAATTCTATTAGTAAGTTTAAAAGCGATCCAAAAAGGATCGCTTTTTTGCGTTTACTTTTATACTCAAAGATATAAACATTAAACAACATGCACCCACACTAGTTTAAAAATCTTATTATGAGATATAAGTAGCATCCTGCCGTATAATTAAAAACAAAAAAGATTGGAAAGTAATAATCAATACTTTCCAATCTTAATCTATTTCGAACAAATTCATTCTTTCTTGATTTGTTATATCTATTACTACATAATTGTTGATAATAAATTCGTTTGTCCATCGTTCATGGATCCAATTCTCGCTACAAAAATTGAACCCACTACTGTTAAATATTTTGAGGATATTTTACAGTTAAAACTTCATAGCATCAGATATCATCGCTACAAAAATATCTATGTAATGTTTTAACATACTTAAATATATCCTTTTCACAAATGATTAAACATATTTTTACGAATTTTATACATAACTTTTGTCGTCTAATTTACGAATACCAATTCCAGTAAAGCCGTAAATAATTGCTAATACTGCACACAAGTAGCATGGAACTGTCCAAATAAAGAATTGATCTACTGATACTCCCAGTTGTTGCGTGTAGTATATGCCTGAAGTTCCCCATGGTATTAACGGTAACACCATCGTACTTGAATCTTCTAAAGTTCTTGATAAATTTGATTTATCTAAATTCCTACTAACAAACATGTCTTTCATTAAGACACCCACCATAATAATTACTATAGATGCAACACCAGCTGCAAATACTAACATTAAACAGCAAATGACTGTTATTAAAATAAGTGTTCCAACTGAATGTATACCTTTAGAAACCGTTGTTAACATGACATCTAAACATCCCGATACTTCAACAATACCTGCAAATGCATACCCACAAAATATTGTCACTAGTATCTCTGTCATACTCATCATTCCACCTTGTTCTAATAGCGATGTTGCATTGGTAGAAAGATTGGATTGTCCAGTCATCGCAGGTGTAAATCCGTTAAACATAGCTTTAAAACCATCAACTATATTAAAATGATTATTTAATGTTCCAATAATAACGGCACTTAAACTTGATGCTAACATAGATGGTACAGTAGATACGTTACAAACTAAACATATGATTATGACTAGTAATGGCATCCACACCCAAATATTTATATTATAGATACCATCAAGTTCATTCAGTAACTTATTAATTTGTTTCGTATTCACTGACCCTTTTGAAGTTAACCCTGCAAAGAACCAAACTATTAGTCCAATAATTGAAGCAGGTATCGTTGTACACATCATTGATCTGATATGAGAAAAGATATTTACCTTAGTTACTAAAGCAGCTAAGTTAGTTGTATCTGATAATGGTGACATTTTATCACCAAAGACTGCACCTGCAATAATAGCACCTCCTGCCATACCCATATCGATATTCAACTGATGCGCAATTGATATCAACGCAATACCAGCTGTTGAAGCTGATCCCCAGGCTGTCCCTGTTGCTAAACTACAAATAGCCGATATTAAAAAGGCAGAAACTAAAAAGTAATGTGGATTTAAAAACTTTAGACCGTAGTATATTAAAGCTGGAACAGTTCCAGAATACATCCAACTCCCAACTATTATACCTACAGCTAGTATAATAAATATTGCAGGCATAGCTGTCGTTAATCTTCGAGTGATCCGCTCTTCTAAATCTTTCCATTTTAAGCCTACTCGCCAAGCTATCAAAGCTGCATATGCAGATGATATGAGTAACAGTACCTGAATGGGAATATTAAATTTTATAAAGCCTATTGTCACGACAATAACCATAACGATAATTGTAGATATTGCTTCCAAAAATGATGGCTGTCTTTTCATACACATTCCTCTTTTCCTTTTAGTTAATTACCTCTTTTCATAGTTAGATGTGCATTTAGTCATAAATAGAATGTTTATTAAAGATTCATTTATAGTATTCTAAATTTGTTAATTATTCTAAACCAAGTTTTTCTAAACCAAGTTCTTCTACTTTTAGACCTTCATCGAAAAAGTCACGTTCTAAAATTGTTGATGCAATCATAATAACAGCATCAATATTAGGCGTTTCAACATCAATTGCACGCCCTAAACTTGACCATAGTACAAGTCCATATGCAATATCTTCAGTTAAATAACGATTTTGTACTGAATTAGGCCCTGGTATTTGAGAAAACACAGGACTTGTATTAAATAAACGATTTAATGGTTCATCTTCGTCTTTACGTTCTAAATAGCCTCTTTGAATACGTGCTTCTTTGGCTGTTAAAAGTTCAAATCCTAATTTACGCCCTAGTGTTAAACGTTCCAACTCAATTGCATGTAATAATCTTACTGTGTGCTTCGTAATACCTTCTTTATAAAGGGCAAATGAATCGGCATAATCAATTCTTCCTACATTTAATAACGTTGGACCAGGATGAACCTCTGGGTTTCCGTTTTCTAAATTTGTCTTCCATAGATTTTCTTCTTTAACAAGATACGGATATATTTGACTTACTTTTTCAAAGCTGTCACTAAGTTCCTTCTTATTATATGTAGAAAAGAATACTTTACGTACATTCAATGATAAGTCTACGCGTGCATTTTCAAAGTCAACGCGCGTACCGTAAGTAAGTGTATTAGCTTCAGCAAACTTCGGCTCTACCTCAATATGTTTATCTTCAAGTACGTTAATAAATCGAATTGACGCCATGGCAGCTGCAATATTGAAGAAAATAAGTTGATTACTTGTTACATGCTCAGCCATAATTTCCGCATAGTATTCAATATATGATGATGGAATGATAACTTGAATTATCTCAGCATCTTTTAATACATATTCAATGTCATCACTTATTTCTGTAAATGGTACAAATGATTCTGCACCTTCATTATTAAAATCAAATCCACCCTTTTCTAATGCGTTATTAAATTTTTTAATGGATGAATTTCGACAATATAATTTCACATCATGTCCTTGATTTACCATATCTACTGCCGCTGTAACTGCACCGTTACCTGATCCTACTACCGCTATTTTCATAGTTATAACTTCCTTTCTTAATCAAATCAGCATCTTGCTTTTCATTTAAAAATAAAGGGAGCAGGTTAGAAATCTAATAAATGTAAATAGATTTCTTTATATCCTCAAATACAACCATTTATTAAAATGATCATATTTAAGTCCCGCTCCCGGGCAAAGTTGGCTAGAATAAAAATATATCTTAAATCAACATTATTTCTATTCAGTCAGCTAATGCCAAATCCTAATAATGAGTTTTACTAATATCATTAGTAATCAATTTTTATACAACGCTAAACTATATCCTATTTTTCAAAAATTAAACACAACTCAATTATTTATATTTATTTTAAAATTAACTAATCTTTTTTAAGTAACTTTGTTATATTAATTATGAAACATAACTTTTTAATTGAGAGGAGTATTATTATGTCGGATTATTATGATCAATCACAAGACTCTACCGTAAAGAGAGATAATGAAGATGATGCCCGATTAATGTCTATGTTAATTTTCCTTTTGGGGTTCTTCACTTCTGTAATAGGTCCAATTATTATTTGGGCTATCAAGCGCAATGAATCACGATTAGTTGATAAAGCTGGAAAGAATTACTTCAACATGCTTATTTCTTATTTAATTTGGAACTTTGTTGTTGGTATATGTATGGTACCTGTATTTTTCATATATGTAGTTAATAATGAAGCAGCGATTATTATCGCTACAATATTATTATTTGTTCTTTCATTACTATTAATTGTACTTACTATCCTATATGTAGTTTTTCATATCGTTGCATGCGTTAAATATTTTGGTGGAAAAGAGTATGTAGTGCCTTTATCAATTCGTTTCTTCAAATAAGTTGTACAGCATCTAATATTACAAAGGGTTGTAACAATAATCATTTGTTAACACTAACTAAATATAAGATTAATGTAGTATACATGCATAATTCAAGCTATATTACAGTACGTAACCTTGAGCTACTCTTTATTACGGAGTTGTTCAAGGTTTTTGTATTTCATTTACGAAACCGTAACATTGCACACAGTGCTAATAGAATCTGATAAAGTATGACTTGTCGTTGGGAGCGGCAAAAAAATACAAATTCAAAGTCTATTCAACATATCGCTATTTTTAACCTATTGTTGAATACAAATTTTGGGAGGACTTTTTACTATGAAAAAAATTATTACAATTTCAACTTTAACAGCAGGCATTGGTGTATCAGCATTAGGATTAAATGCTAACCATGCAGATGCTGCAGAATATAATCACAATCCAGCACCACAACACAATCAATTCGGACAACAAGGTCCACATGGTCAAAATATGCAATTTAGTCATCAACAAGGACAAGGTTATCAACAACCTCAATTTAAACAACAATCTTTCAACTATAATCAAAGTACTACAACTTCAACAACATCAGATGGAAGTTCGTCATCTAGTAGTTCTTCTACAACTACTTCTTCTTCAACTCAAACTACATCTTCTACATCAGGTAATTTATACACAGCCGGTCAATGTACTTGGTATGTATATGACAGAGTTGGTGGTAAAATCGGTAGTACTTGGGGAAATGCTAATAACTGGGCGAGTGCAGCATCAGCAGCTGGGTACACTGTAAATAATACTCCAGAAAAAGGTTCAATTCTTCAAACATCTGAAGGTTCTTATGGACATGTTGCGTATGTAGAAAGTGTTGGTAGCGATGGTTCAGTAACTGTTTCTGAAATGAATTATTCTGGTGGACCATATGTGAAAGATACACGTACAATTTCAGCTAGCCAAGCTAGTTCTTATAACTACATCCATTTATCATAATTTTAAATAAAGCTTAAATGATGCTAATCAGAAATATAGGATAATATTATACTATAGAGCTGCATTGTAAATTCACAGTAGCTAAATGAATTGAGAAGTCGCTTTAAATCAAGCTTTTCTCACTTCTAATCATTCATGTAGGACTGAGGCTGGGACAAAATAAAATGTCTCAGCCTTCTTTATCATTTTGTCAGTAGCTGACTGATTTGAAAATGCGCTTGAATCAAACTTTTTTCAGACCTAGTCATCCTTGCCTGGTAGGCGGGGCCCCAACAAAGAGAATTTCATTAAGAAATTCTACAAGCAATGCAAGTTGGGGTTCGGGGCCCAAACAAAGAGAATTTCTCAAAGAAATTCTACAAGCTAAGCAAGTTGGGGTTCGGGGCCCAAACAAAGAGAATTTCATTAAGAAATTCTACAAGCAATGCCAGTTGGGGTTCGGGGCCCCAGCAAAGAGAATTTCATTAAGAAATTCTACAAGCAATGCAAGCTGGGGTTACAACGAAATAAATTTTGAGAAAATATTATTTTTGTTCCACTCCCTAGTCCTTTTTTAAGTTTTAAAAATTGAATTAAAGGTAACGCTTTGAGAGAATAAGCATATTAGTCTTTATTTTATAAGGAGTGTGAAGGTATGCAATGGCTTAAAGTCATCTTAGCTGGCCTAATAGAAGTTATTTGGGTAATTGGATTAAATAATGCCCATAATTTTGCAACTTGGTTATTTACATTAGTTTTTATTGCACTAAGCTTCTACTTAATGATTTCCGCTTCTAAACACCTTCCAGTCGGTACAGTTTATGCAGTATTTGTGGGAATAGGAGCTGCTGGTACAGTTATTGCAGATATGCTTTTCTTTGGAGAATCATTTACAATAATGAAAGTTGTATTACTGCTTCTGTTACTAGTTGGCATTATTGGACTTAAACTGTCAACGAATGACTCACCTAAGGGAGGAATGTAATATGTCATGGCTATATTTACTCATTGCAGGATTATTAGAGGTACTTGGCGTCATATGGTTAAACCAATATGCACGCTCAAAACAAAAATTTTATATTGTTTTAATGGCAATTACGTTTATTTTTAGTTTTAGTGTATTAAAATTAGCTATGACAACAATTCCAATGGGAACAGCATATGCTATATGGACTGGTATTGGCACAGCCGGAGGAGCTATTATAGGAATGTTATTTTACAAAGAATCAACACATTTTAGCCGTATCATCTTTATTTTCTTGATACTCTTCTCTGTAATCGGCCTTAAAATGATTTAATAAAATTGTATGAATTACATTTGTATACGTTTTCTCCTTTTATTATACTTAAAGAGAGATTATTGATAAGGAGTGAGCTTAATGGAAAAAGTTTATATAGCAGGTGCAATTCCAGAAGTAGGATTAAATTTACTTAAAGAACACTTTGAAGTAGAAATGTATGAAGGTGAAGGCATTATTGATAAAGAAACACTTATGGAAGGTGTCAAAGATGCTTCTGCGCTTATAAGCATTCTATCTACGAATGTTGATCAGGAAGTGATTGATAGTGCAAGTAACCTTAAAATCATTGCAAACTATGGTGCTGGCTTTAATAATGTGGATGTTAAATATGCACGTGAAAAAGATATTGATGTAACAAATACACCTAAAGCATCAACAGCCTCAACTGCTGAATTAACTTTCGGACTCGTTTTAGCAGTTGCGCGTCGCATAGTTGAAGGAGATAAATTATCTCGAACACAAGGTTTTGATGGATGGGCACCTTTATTCTTTAGAGGCCGTGAAGTGTCTGGCAAAACGATTGGCATAATCGGTTTAGGTGAAATTGGTAGTGCAGTAGCTAAGCGTGCTAAAGCTTTTGATATGGATATCTTATATACTGGTCCTCACCAAAAGAAAGAAAAAGAACGTGAAATTGGTGCAAAATATGTAGATCTAAATACCTTACTTGAAAATGCTGACTTCATCACAATCAATGCTGCTTATAATCCTGATTTACATCACATGATTGATACCGAACAATTTAAACTGATGAAATCTACAGCCTATTTAATTAATGCTGGTCGCGGTCCAATAGTTAATGAAGAAGCTTTAGTAAAAGCTTTAGAGGACAAAGAAATTGAAGGTGCTGCATTAGATGTATATGAATTTGAACCTGAAATTACAGAAGGTTTGAAATCACTAGATAATGTAGTTATCACACCTCATATTGGTAACGCAACATATGAAGCAAGAGATATGATGTCTAAAATCGTCGCAAATGATACGATTAAAAAGTTAAATGGTGAAACTCCACAGTTTATAGTTAATAAATAATTTATAATGTAAAAAAGACGGAAACTGAAAGAGGCTATGAAGCATATTAATCATTAACTTATATGCTTAATTAGTCTTCAGTATCCGTCTTATTTTATTTATGCTTCGCTTTATACAGGAATTTAGTTTGTCCACTTAACAAACGTTTAGGTGTTCGTTTCATAACACTATTACGTAATGAAATAACAAACGTTTTATCTTTTTGCGCTATTTTACCAATTTTTCTTGAGCGTTTGATAACTTTTGCAGTATGTTTAACTCTTAATTTATCATAACGTTTTAATGCTTTTTCTATATCATATTCTTCTAAACAATTAACTAGTACAATCGCATCTTCCATAGCTTGTCCAGCACCTTGACCCATATTAGGCGTCGTTGCATGCGCTGCATCCCCTAACAATAGAATACGTTGATTAACAAATGATTTGAGTGGTTTCATATCATATAAATCATGCTTCAGAATACCTGTTTCACTTTGCTTATCTAAAATTTGACGTACTGGTTCAGGATAATTATTAAAATATGCTTGTAGATGTGGTTTTTCAAACGATTGATATTTGGGATCCTTTTCAGACGCATTAATTGTGATAAACCAATAAGCTTGGTTGTTAATAAGTGGCACTATTCCTACTCGACCTCGTTTACCCCAATATTCACTAGCAATATCATTGTTATGTAGATTAGCATCATCCACTAAGCCACGAAAACACGTATACCCTTGATAAAGTATCTTCGCATTCGGATGAATAGCTTGTCTGACAACAGAATGAAGCCCGTCCGCACCTATACATAAATCAAAACTTTGACTTGCATGATTTGAAAAGTGAACCATCGTATGTTGTTCGACATTTTCAACCTTAATAACATCATGGTCTGTATAAATGCATTGAGGATTAACATAAGATTGTAACAATTCAATCAAAGTTTGTCGCGCTAATGTTACATTCAACGTAGCCTCTTTTAATTTTACTGCAGACAAAATATTTCCTTTATCATCTAGTACATTCATTGCAGATAAGTTCTGGCCAGCATTTTTAATTCCTTTAGCTAGGTCATGTTTACCTAATTTCTTGATAACATTATCACCAATTCCTATACCTGCACCAACTTCACTTATATTTGATTGTCTTTCAAATATAGAAACGTCATGTCCTTTTTCTGAAAGAAGTGCGCCAGCGGTTAAACCACCTATACCTGCACCTATTATTGCAATTTTCATTTATTTACACCTCAATATTAAATTCACTTAAATTTTATCTTAACAGTATGTTGCATTTGCAACTTAAATTGTATCTCACTCTATTAGCCAATCAATTTAGGAGGCATAGAAGTTCTTACGTACATCATCTTTTTTTATACCAAATTGGTCATAATATGCTTGCATATACTTTGCGATTTTATCTGCCCACAAAATATCGCTTGCATACTGATGTTGGCCTGGACTTTTAGGATTCCACCTCATTTGATATAGCGTAATTTGATCATTATCAAAATAATTCGTTCTAATAAATTTAGCTCCACCAAGTATCGCTTTTCGTGGTGAAGTCCATGATGCTTCCTTAGCGTAACTCTTACCTGTATGAATAGCATTTTCATCGAAAGCACCGACACCAAAAAAGTTGTAATAACGATTGTTACCTTCTTTAATACCACTGGCAAGTTTAGAGTTACCATTAGCAGTCTCCACACGTGCATGGCTTATTAAATAAATAATATTGACTTGATATTTGTCTTGAGCCTCTATAAAAGCATCAGCTTGATTTTCAAGAATACCATTCCCTTGTAACATCTTTTTAACTTCTTGTTTTGTCATAGGAACTTGTTGTGAAATATCCATGTATTTAAACTTATTATCGTCTCGAGTAATGCGCATTGCCCTCTCTATTTCTCGGCTATTTGCATTCACAAACTCACCATCTCTGTCTACTGTATTCAATACACTCGAATCTGTTTGTTTCTGAATTGCTTCTTGAAAGCTATAGTTGCGATCATTGTCCAACAGTTCTGATTGATTAATTATTAATAATACTATGAAGACAATGATAATAATAAACAACAGTATGAATGGTAAACGCAAATGATTTAATTGCTTCATGTAGATGACAATCCTTTATAGCTATTTAAGATAAATAAAAATAAGTAATTATAATAACAATTAAGACTATAGCAAATGATATGTTGATGACTATCTTCATGCCAGTTCGATCTCGAAAAAGTACGTTAAATATAACTAAACTAATTGCTAATGACACAGCGAACATTGAAATCGCTAACACCATTTGCATCATAATTAAAAAAATAATTCCTAAAACAATAAAGACGTTAGAAATAACTGTCATAATTTTAATCGCGTTTGGATGAATTGTTCTCACCCCTTCTTTAGTAATAATATTATATTACACCTTACCATAATTTATGTAGAAAGTACGTATAAATCTTATTAAATAATGAAAGAAAGGAGCGAGACAGAATTCGATTTGAATTCATTATCCCACCCCTAAGGATGACTTGAACTAAGTAAGTTTAGAATAAGTGCCTTCTCAATTCAGTCATCTACTGCATATTTACTTTGTAGTCTTTGATTATTTAATTTGTACCAATCTCTTTATACATTAATGTATTATTTATCTTCTCTAGACATCCCTTTAAGTAAATTAAGCATATAAGTTAAGCTGCGATTCATATCATCGTCTTTAAGTACGCCCATTAGACTACGAATACTTGTTTTAGCATTAGGATTGGCTTGATTTGCAACGTGCAATCCTTTATTTAATTTATTTAAGAATTGGCTTAACTCTTGAACATTAAGCTCACCTAACATAAAGACCATTGGTGCTAAATTTGTAATTAGACCCGCATATAAATCTTTGTTAAGTTCTGTCATAAATTTATTGATAATGACTTGACGTCCTCTAATGCCACCGTTCATTAAATCAAGAATTTTAGCTTCATCTAATGCTTTTACTAAACGTATTGCTTTTAAAATACTATCCTTATTTTCTGCAATAGCATCTGTTACTTCATTGATACTCTCGATTTTAATTTGTTCTTCTGATTTCTCTAAACGTTTAATTTTAGTTATTCTTTCAGCCATTATTTATCCACCACATTTCCTGGGAAAACATAGTCAGGACGTTCCCATTTTTTCTGTACTTGGACACTATACTGCGGGTTACGTTGTTTATCGACACGGAAGTTTGTTGGATTTAATGGTGATTTACCTTTACGAGTCAATACTTCCATACGACAACTTGTTCGTTTATAAGATGGTGTATCTGTATATTTATCTACATCACTATTAGTTAATTTATTGATAGCACCTAAATCACCATTTGACATAGCATCATTATTTAAAGGAATATAAATTTCTCTGCCTTTAACTCGATCAGTTACTGTTGCAATTAATGTTGCTTCACCCGTTTCTGAAATCAATCGTAATTCTGCGCCTTCATGAATATCACGATCTTTAGCTAGCTCTGGAGAAATTTCTACAAATGCATTTGGCACTTTATACTTAATCATTTCAGTTTGATAAGTCATATTACCTTCATGGAAATGCTCTAGTAAACGACCGTTATTTACATGTAGGTCATAAACTTCATCTTCTTTAAAGAAATTGTCAAATGTTAATGGGAATAACTTAGCACGACCATTTTCAAAGTTAAAGCCATCCATATATAATGTTGGCTGGTCTGTACCATCTGGTGCTACAGGCCATTGAAGACTATTGAAACCTTGTAATCGTTCATAATTTACACCTGAATATGATGGTGTTAATCGTGCAATTTCATCCATGATTTCACTTGGATGTTTGTAATTCCAATCTACGCCCATGCGTTGTGCGATTAATTGGAAGATTTCCCAGTCTGGTTTAGAATCGCCTAGCGGTTGTAATGCTTTATTAATACGTTGAATTCGGCGTTCTGTATTCGTGAATGTACCATCTTTTTCTAATGATGGACTAGCTGGTAAGACGACATCTGCATATGTTGCTGTGAAAGTTAGGAACTCATCTTGAACAACTAAGAAGTCTACTTTTTCTAAAGCAGATTGAACAAAATTAATATTAGAATCAACAATACCTGTATCTTCACCGTATAAGTATAATGACTGAATATCTCCATTATGGATACCTTCCATCATTTGGTGATTATCGCGTCCAGGTGTTGGATTTAATTCTACACCATATTCTTTTTCAAATTTTGCTCTCACTTCATCATCAGCTACTTTTTGATAACCTGGGAATTGATCTGGCATACTTCCCATATCACTTGCACCTTGTACGTTATTGTGACCACGTAATGGATAAGCACCTGAACCTGGTTTTCTATAGTTACCTGTCACGAGCAATAAGTTTGAGATAGCTGTACTTGTATCACTACCGATATCTTGTTGTGTAACACCCATTGCCCAACAAATTGACATTGATTCAGCTTTTGCAGCTTCTTCTGCAAAACTAATGATTTGTTCTTTAGGAATACCTGTTGTTTCTTCTGCAAAATCCATAGTGAACAGTTCTAGTGATTTATAGTAATCCTCATAATTATCGACCCAATCATTCAAGAAAGCTTTATCGTGTAAATCGTTGTCAATGATATATTTAGTAGCTGCACCTAACCAAACTAAATCTGTTCCTGGCTTAGGTTGATAGAATGCATCTGCACGTTCAGCCATTTCATGTTTTCTAATATCGAATACATGCATCTTTTGCCCGAATAACTTTTGTGCACGTTTCATTCTAGATGCAATAACTGGATGCGCTTCAGCTGTATTTGTACCGATTAGAACAGTCATAGCCGCTCTCTCAAGGTCTTCAATTGAACCAGAGTCACCACCGTGACCTACAGTTCTAAATAGACCTTTCGTTGCTGGTGCTTGGCAATATCTTGAACAGTTATCAACGTTGTTAGATCCAAAGACTTGTCGTGAAAGTTTTTGCATTAAATATGATTCTTCATTAGTACCTTTAGAAGATGCGATAAATGCTAAATGATCGCCACCATATTCATTTTTGATTCGCTTAAAGTTAGTTTCAATAACATCTAAAGCTTCATCCCATTCAACTTCATGGAATTCTCCATCTTTTCTAACAAGTGGTTTCGTTAAACGTTGGTCTGAGTTAATGTGACCCCAAGAGAATTTACCTTTAACACATGTAGCAATTTTGTTTGCAGGAGAATCATGTGATGGTTGAACTTTAAGCACTTCTCTGTCTTTAGTCCATACATCAAATGAACAACCTACACCACAATATGTACAAACTGTTTTCGTTTTCTTAATGCGTTCTTTACGCATTTCCGCTTCTGAATCAGAAACTGCAAATAGTAATCCATCACCTGGTTCAGCCTTTTTAGTTAAATCAATCATTGCAGCAAGTGAACCTGGTTCAGTATCTGTCATGTAACCAGCATTACCTTCCATATTCACTTCCATCATGGCATTACAAGGACATACAGTTGCACATTGACCACATGATACACATGATGATTCATTTATAGGAACATCATTATCCCAGATAACTCTAGGATGCTCACGATTCCAATCAATTGAAATTGTTTCATTTACTTCGATATCCTGACACGCTTCTACACAACGACCACAAAGAATACATTGGTCTGGGTCATATCGATAGAATGGACCATAGTCTTTTTCATATGGTTTCGTTTTGTATTCGTATGATTGTTCTTCTAATCCCCATGCGTCCATAGCGTTATGTATTTCACAATCACCGTTATTGTAATCACATACTGTACAATACAGCATATGTTTTTCTAAAATGCGATCTAAAGCTTCCTTTTGGCTAGCTTTAACATCATTATTCTGAGTATTAACTGTCATAGGTCGATCTACAACAGTACTACACGCACGTTCAATTTTGCCATCAATTTCAACCATACATGTATCACATGTTTGAATTGGTCCCATTGATTCGTTATAACAAATTGAAGGTACGAAAGTATCACGAGATTTTATAAACTCGAGTAAACTTGTTCCAGGTTCTACAAGATAATCAGTGCCATCAAGCGTGACGATTAAATGTTCTTGCATACTTTCCACCCCATCTATATAAATTTTCCGTAAAATGACTTTGGCTACTTAACTATTCCATTTCAATACCCCACATATATTGAACATAGAATTACTTTAATTGTATTACTTATTTCATTAAATGTTAAGCGTTTCATAAATTTTTGCAATTTTAAAAGAATTAAATATACATTGTGTTTCAAATGTTAAAAAAACTAACTTTAATGCAGATACAATTTAAAAATAAAAAATAGAGATAGGACTGAAATGATTTCTCACTCATTGTCCTACCTCTATAAATTTCCTAGTATTAACTGCTAAAGTAAAAACGTCTATTGCATTAAAAATTTAATTTTGTAAATTATTATTCAATATTTCTGTGGCACTTTGTTTTGAATTGTCATTAGGTATGAAATACCACAATCCATCGTCTTGAATACCACCCTGACCTTCTAATTGATGTCGGTTTACTGTTGTATTAGCATTTTTATAATTCTTTCTAATATCATTCATGTCATTCAATGTTAAATCGGTTTTAACATTTTTCTGGATCTGATTAATTAATGATGGGAAATGCGTGAGCGCCGAAGTACTTGTCATCTTATTAGCCATTGCTTGCAGGATAAGCTGTTGTCGTTCTTGACGACCAAAATCTCCTCCAGCACCTTCCTCTTTACGACTTCGTATGAAGGCCATTGCAGTATCTCCATCCACATGAGTTGATTGACCTTTTACAAAATTAGTTCCTTTAGTGGTGAAAGTATCATTACTAGTAACATTCACACCGCCCAAAGCATCAATCATATCATGTAGCCCATCCATATCAACTGTTGCATAATGATCAATAGGAACATTCATTAATTTTTCTAATGATTTAACAGCCATCGTTGGTCCACCATAAGCATATGCATGATTAATCTTCTCAGTCGTGCCTTTACCTACAATTTCAGCTTGTGTATCACGCGGTACACTTACAATTTCTGTAGTTTGTTTCTTAGGGTTAATAGAAAGAAGCATAATTGTGTCACTTCTTTCACCGTCATTCTCACTTTTACGTTGAGCATTTGAGTCTACACCAAATAATGCAATAGTAAATGGATCACCATTTGACAAACTTACATTTTTCGTTCTCAATTCTGAATGTTGTCTGTTTAGAGGATTATGAATCTTACCACTTGTAATAAAAATACTAGCTACTACAAAAATTGACGCAACTATTGTTAAAACAACTAATATTCCTATAAACCATGTAATTATTTTAACGGGCAGGCTCATTCGTCTATGCGTTCTACGCATCCTACCACTCCTATTCTGTTTTATGAATTAATATAATTATTATATATTAAAATGATTAACTTTCTATACGTCTTAAGAAGTAACTTTTCATAAAACAGCTATCAATATTATTAAATATGATACCCGCCATTTCGATTAATAATTGCTAGTATATCTTTGTAACATCCGTGATTACTAATAATGAATGGTCCACTCTTAGCAAAGTCTAACGGTTCGCCATTTAATTGAGTCATTTTCAAATTTAATTCTTTCGCAAATAAAAATTGCGCTGCAATGTCCCATGGCTTTGGGTTTGTATTAATATGTGCACCAAATTGTCCTTTAATCACTCTTACTGAATCTAAACCACATGAACCAATATTTCTCACACTGAACGAAGCATCGTATAATGCTTTACTTGTATCATCATTTATATATTGAGTCCCAAAAGAGATAATAGCGTCTTGCAATTTTAATTCATTAGGTGGCATCAATTGTTGCCCATTAACAAATGCACCTTCACCCGCTATTGCTTTATATAATTTATCGTGAGGATAATCATATATATAAGAAAGTTTAGGTTCGCCATCAACAAAATATGCGATGATAATACAATAGTCTTCTTGCTGTTTTACTAAATTAGCTGTACCGTCAATTGGATCCATAATCCATAAATGCCCCTCATATGGCCGAATCATGCTATTATCTTTTTCTTCACCTAATAATTGGTGACTTGGAAAGTGTTCAGCTAAATACGCTTCAAACTTATTTTGAAGTTGTTTATCTACATTTGTAACTAAATCAAATCGATTTATTTTAGTATCAGTAGTCATATCTGTTATCAAATTGGGAATAACATCATCGAGATGTTTTAACCAATCCATGATATGCGCATCTATATTATGAAGTTTGTTTTGCATGATTTCACCTCAACTATCTATTTCACTTTATTGTATCTTACTGCTCATATTTGTCATAGGAATTTTTAAATGAAGACACAAAAAATCGGCTAGTCATCTGCTAGCCGACAAATAGAAAGGAAAGTAAGTAATAAATATTGAAGATGTTTCGATGTAACTTGAACGATTCACAACAAGCTATCTGTTATATAGCTTCTACCCCTTTGTTTGAATTCGTTCTCCCCTGTTACAAATATTATATTAGCATAAAACATTTAATTTTGTAAGCGTTTTCCTTATAAAAAATGTTTAATTTTACACGCATAATCTACTAAAGTGCTGAAAATGTCTTCATACACAGTGTTATGTTATAATTAATGTAATATGTAATGGTTATAGGTGGTGTTTATGTTGAAGAAATTAGATCGCCAGAATCAAATTATTTCATTAATACAACAAGGTCATACAATTAATGCATCTGAATTGGCGCAACACTTAAATGTTTCTGTTCGTACAATTAGTCGTGACATTGTCGATTTAGAAGATCAAGGTGTTCAAATATATGCTCATAAAGGCAAAAATGGTGGATATCAGATTCAAAAATCTGAAGATAAAATAAAACTAAATTTTACTGAACAACAGTTATTATCTCTTTATCTTACCTTAATAGAAAGCCAATCCTATTCAACATTGCCATACACTAACGAAATTCAATCTATCATTAATCAGATTATCAATATTCCTAATACTCGTGTTCGTAAATCACTAAACCAAATGACTAACTTAATTAAGTTTGAAGACACAGAACTAATAACATTACCCCATTTATTTGCAGACATTTTAATTTATAGTTCTGAACGAAATGTTATGTTGATTGACTTTATTGATAATCAAGACACAATTGCTGAGAATGTCATATTCATTGGTTTACTATGTCGTAATGGCGAGTGGCTATCAATTATTTATGAAATCGGTTTAGGAAGAACAAGAGAATTACCAGTGCTTGATATTTATGACATTTCTTATTCCTTTGAAAAGACCATTAAAACTTATGACATATCCATTGATAATTATACCCAATTTTTAAATCCAATCGAGACGACTGAATAATTTTCTCGATTGGTTCTCCTCATTCATACCTCTTCTACAATTTAATATTTTCAAGGAGTTGCATTGAATATGCTTCAATCCACAATAATGCGTCAACAACTCATAATTTTACTCACTCACGTTGAAAAAATAAGATATTACTATTTAATGGATAATCGATTTTTAAATAGAGAAATAGAAGCGTATAACACATCCATTAAAAATTTTACTGACAATTTATCGTTAAGCCTACAAAACAGTACTAATAACTTTAATTCTAAATCCTCTATGGAATCAGATCACTTCTTTTATAAATTACTAAATGATTTATCATTAAAACCACTACACGAATTCCATCAAGGGACGATATTAGTAGATTTACAACAACGTCAAGACCAATTACACCAAACATTAGTTTATTTGTTAAATGAATATAAGTAAGTGAACCTCGTATATCACATTTGCAATTTCAATATCTAATCCTTGATTTTTTAATAGCGTAATAAACGCCTCAACTACCTCCTTCAATTCAACTAATTATCCAAGTCGCTCAAGCAATTAATTATAAAAATTATATAATATATATGTAAATTGTAATAAAAAACGTGAAACGCTATAATTGTAAGTGATTACAGTAATTAGGAGGATTCATATGCTAGGTTTCTCAGTCTATTTAGGTCAACCATTAAACAAATCATACATATTAAATATGGTTGATCTCGGTTACGACGTTATTTTCACATCACTACAAATACCTGAGGAAAACGATCAAACTAAATTGACATATTTGGGAGAATTATGCCAATTGCTAAAAGATGAATCGGTAACCTACATTATTGATATAAATCCATCATTACTGAATCAGAATGTTTATCGTTTTTTCGATCAATTTTCTAATGGAGACTTTGTTATTAGAATTGATGATCATTTTAATTATGATTTAATTTCAGATTTGTTTCATCATAATTTACAGTGTTGTCTAAATGCCAGTACTATCACTACTGAAATTTTGGATACACTTTATAATCAAAAATCCTTACCAAAAGTCTATTTTTGTCATAACTATTATCCCAGACCTGATACAGGTTTAGCTTTAAACCTTTTTGAACAACGAAATAACCTCATTAGAAAATATGATGAACATGCCTCAATTATGGCTTTTATTCCTGGAACTACATTGAGAGGTCCATTGTATAAAGGACTTCCTACCATTGAACAACATAGACATATGACATTACTTCAATCTGCACATTCACTATTAAAATATAACTTGGATTATATTCTTATTGGTGATACTGCAATCAACTATGCAGAAGCAGTTGCATTACAGCAGATGATTTATCACCGTCATTTCAAACTTCGTCTATCTTATTTTGATAAATCATATGAACAACTCATTTTCAAACAACATACATCTCGTTTGGATACACCTGAGAATGTAATACGCTCCAAGTATTCTAGATTAACTAAAGTAAATATTCCTCCAACCAATAACTTCAATCATTATCGCTATAAGGGAGACGTCACGGTTGATAATTCACTTAATCAACGTTACGAAGGCGAGCTACAAGTGATTAAAGCAGATTTACCTAATCATAAGGCGATTAATCATGTAGCAACGATATGTGATGAAGATAAAGTCGTTATTGATTTAATACAACCTGGTGACACATTTGAATTTATTACTGAAAAGGAGAAACGCTAATGGAACATTTAACTACTGAAAGCAGAAACACACAAACAATGCATTTAGATGAGATGTCGATTTTAGAAGCTTTAAAAACAATGAATAAAGAAGATCAACTAGTAGCTAAAGCAATTGAACCTATTTTACCCCAGTTAAACAGAGTAATCGAACAAACAATTACGCGCTTTCGAGATTGTGGACGTCTAATATATATAGGAGCTGGTACAAGTGGTCGTTTAGGTGTATTAGATGCAGCTGAATGTGTTCCAACTTTCAATACGCATCCTAATGAAGTAATTGGCTTAATTGCTGGAGGGCAACAAGCTATGACTGAAGCGATTGAAGGTGCTGAAGATAACTATGAAATGGGAATGACTGATTTGAAAGCAATCCATTTAAATGAAAAAGATGTCGTTATTGGTATTTCAGCAAGTGGTCGCACGCCTTATGTTAAAGGGGCATTAATATATGCTAATGAAATAAGTGCACTGACTGTTGCTCTCTCTTGCAATACGAATAGTGACATTAGTACTGTCGCTTCCCATGCACTCGAAGTCAATGTTGGTCCAGAAGTATTAGCAGGATCTACTCGCTTAAAGTCAGGTACCGCTCAAAAGCTTGTGCTTAATATGATATCAACAATGACTATGATTGGTGTTGGTAAAGTTTATGATAATTTGATGGTCGATTTAAAAGCGACAAATTATAAACTTGAACAACGTTCCATACATATTATCGAAGAGATTTGTGGCTTAACTTTTAAAGAAGCTCAAGAACTCTATATAAAAGCCGACAATGATATTAAAATTGCAATCGTTATGAATTTATGTAATACAACTAAAAGCGATGCTCAATCAAGACTCGTAAATAATAATGGCATTGTAAAAAAAGCAATTCAATCTTAAGGAGGCAACGATATGAATAAGGAACAACAATTGGCCCATCACATCTTAGATGCGGTTGGTGGCATTGATAATGTGGACAACATTATCCATTGTATGACACGTGTGCGCCTAAAAATTAACGATGAGACACAAGTTGATTATCCTAAACTTAAAAACATAGAAGGCGTGCTCGGAGTCGTACAAGATGAGCGACTTCAAATTGTAGTCGGACCTGGAACGGTAAATAAAGTATCCGCAGAAATGGTAAAGCTAAGTGGTGTTCAATTAGGTGAAGATATCCCCCATCGAAGCAACACGTCAAATATTAAAAATCAAGCACAACAAAATAAACGTGAATTCCAACAAAAGCGTAAACAAAGTAAAATGAATACAATTTTAAAGTCTATTGCTAATATTTTTATACCTCTCATACCCGCATTTATAGGAGCTGGACTTATTGGTGGTATTGCAGCTGTATTGAATAACTTTATAACTGCTGGTACTATTTCAGCTGATTGGGTAAAACAACTGGTGGCCGTATTAAATGTCATTAAAGATGGCATGTTAGCCTATTTAGCTATTTTCACTGGTTTTAATGCAGCAAAAGTATTCGGTGCAACACCAGGTTTAGGTGGTGTCATTGGGGGTACGACTTTATTAACAGGTATTACTGAAGATAATCCAATTAAAAATGTATTTACTGGCGAACCATTAATAGCTGGTCAAGGTGGCATTATAGGAGTGATCTTAGCGGTATGGTTATTAAGTATAATTGAGAAAAAACTACATAAAATAGTTCCCAATGCTATAGATATTATTGTAACACCAACAATTTCATTACTTATCATAGGATTACTAACCATATTCTTCTTTATGCCTATAGCTGGATTTATTTCTGATGGATTAGTAGGCGTAGTGAATTGGGTAATTGGTGTAGGTGGTATATTTAGTGGGTTTATTATAGGTGCATTTTTCTTACCACTAGTTATGTTAGGATTGCATCATATTTTCACCCCAATACACATTGAATTAATAAATCAGTCAGGTGCAACATATTTGTTACCTATTGCCGCTATGGCTGGTGCAGGTCAGGTTGGGGCTGCATTAGCACTATGGGTAAGATGTAAAAACAATACTACTTTAAGAAATGCAATTAAGGGTGCGTTACCAGTCGGATTTTTAGGAATTGGAGAACCACTTATTTATGGTGTTACCTTGCCTTTAGGTCGCCCATTCATCACAGCATGTCTTGGTGGTGGAATCGGTGGTGCAGTTATAGGTGGCATTGGTCATATAGGTGCCACTGCTATCGGACCTAGTGGTATTTCATTATTACCGTTAATTGCCCATCAAAAATATTTAGGTTACATCATAGGGTTATTATCTGCGTACCTAGCTGGCTTTATTTTCACATACTTCTTCGGTACGACTAAAGAAATGAGAAACTTAAACAAACTAGGTGATTAGATGACAAACATTTTATATTTAATCGACGAAAATTATGCTTCATTTTCTAAAAATGAAAAGAAATTATCACGATTTATATTAAACTCACCACATAAAGTTATTAGCATGTCGAATCAAGAGATTGCTAAAGAACTTGAAATGAGTGTTTCAACGTTAAATCGATATAGCCAAAAATTGATCAATCAAAGTTTTCATGAAGTTAGATCACAACTTGCGATGTTATTTCCAAAACAACAAACACCTTATAAGATAGAATTGCTTAACAATGAATCGGTAGATACTTTAAAAAAGAAACTTTATCATCGTGCAGAAGAAGCACTTCAAAAAAGTTCTACATTTGCAGATAACACAACGATTGATAACATATGCCAACATTTTAAACGTGCAAATAACATCTTTATCTTTGGTTATGGTGCATCGTATGTCTGTGCGACAGATTTATATCAAAAATTATCTCGAATTGGGCTCAATGTCCAACTCGTTCAAGAAACTCATTTATTCACAACCATGTTGTCTACGCATGATAAAGAAGATTGCGTTGTATTTATAACTAATAATGGCGATCAAAGTGAACTTCGTGCAATGGTTAAAGTTGTGTCGGATTATAATATCCCTATTATTACAATTTCAAGTTCAGAGCATAATCACGTAGCTCAGCATTCTGACATTGTTCTGACATATGGACATTCAGACGAAAATGAATTACGTATGGGTGCGACAACTTCTTTATTTGCGCAAATGTTTACCATTGATGTTCTTTTCTATCGTTATATCGCACTAAACTATGAATCGTCATTAGACTTCATCACACAATCTAAAATGGCTCTTGATAATTATCGAAAATACCTATCTAATGTGGAATTTAAACATTAAGATTTCTATTAAAAACTCAAGACATATAGAAGGTAATGAATATGAACAAAGTTTATTATTATTCTTTTAACCTAAGTTATTCACAGTTATTCTGCTATTAAGTAATAACTATCACAAAAAGAGGTTGAGACAACGTTATTGTCTCAACCTCTTTTAAACATGAATCTAAGTACTTTGCGCCTTAGTTTAGTTTGAATAATGTGTTGATTATTTATAATATGATTTATTTAGTATTCTATTTAACTTTTCGGAATCCATCATTTTTATGATGTCCGCGAACGAAGTAGTATACAGTTACCGCAGCTAAGAAGATAATACCAATCACTACAGAAACAACTGTTTCTTTGTTAAATAACATTCCTACTAATACGACTAATAAGAATAAAATCGTAATTGCACTTGCAAATGTACCGCCAGGCATCTTAAACGGATGTCCTTCAACTTTTTCAGGATGTAATTTTCTGAATCGAATATGACTAATTAAAATCATAAACCAAGGAATCATACCCGGTAAAATAGATGCACTATAAACATATACGAAAATACTATCTGCACCTTTAATGAATAAAGGAAGAATAACGTTTAATAATGCACCAACTAAGATACCTAAAGCAATGGCTAATACTGGGTAGAATGGTACACCATTTTTCATTACTCTTGTAAAGATTTTAGGCATTTGACCTTTTTGTGCTAATGTAAAAATCATTCGACTTGCACTAAAGATACCTGAGTTACATCCAGATAATGCTGCTGTTAATACAACGAAGTTAATTAATCCTGCTGCAAAAGTGATACCAATTTTTGCAAATGTAGCTACGAATGGGCTTCCGATTTCACCTAATTGGTTCCAAGGATAGATAGAAACAATTACGAAAATCGCTCCAATGTAGAAAATCAAAATACGCCAGATAACACCATTTACCGCACTTTTGATATTTTTCTGTGGATCTTTAGTTTCACCAGCAGTAATACCAATTAATTCTACACCTTGGTAAGAACCAATAACAATTGATAATGCAAAGAAGAAACCTACAAATCCATTTGGCATAAATCCACCATGAGACCATAAATTAGAGATACCAATCGCATGGCCACCATTACCAATACCGAAGAAGATTAAACCGAAACCTGCAATGATCATTAATACAATCGTTACAACCTTAATCATTGCAAACCAGAATTCAAATTCACCGAATGCTTTTACTGAAGTCAAGTTAGCTGCTAGTAATAATAGTACTGCAACCACACCAGGAATCCATTGAGGTAAGTTCGGGAACCAATAGTTCATATATTCACCGACTGCAATAACTTCACTCATACCTACTACAATCCATTGGAATATATTACTCCATGCCGTCATATAACCTGCAGCAGGGTGAATGTAATCACTTGCAAATGTTGCGAAAGATCCAGTAGTTGGATTTAAATAAATCATTTCTCCCATTGCTCTCATGATTAAGAATAAAAAGATACCTGCAATTAAGTACGCAAAAATAACTGATGGACCAGTCCATTTAATTGTACTAGTTGCTCCCATAAATAAACCAACACCGATAGTACCGCCAAGTGCGATCATTCTAATCTGACGTGCACTTAGCCCCCTATGTAATTCATTGTTATCCATTAAAATAACCCCATCTCTATTAAATCTAAGGTTCGAATACTTTTTTCTTTCAGAAAACCCTCTTTTGCTTTCCTTCTTTTCCCTTAAAAGTTCCTTTACCTTAATGAAGTTATTATACTATAATTTGACAAAATTAAAACATAAATTTTACAAATTTTTGAAATCGCTTCCATTACTGTTATGATTACTCTTTTCAAATTTTAAAAAACGTTGATTTTACAACGCTTTCATTAATAAAAATGAGTTACTTTTTACAATATTTTTTATTGGAATATTTCACTTTTACAAATAAAAATCATTTTATACTATTGCATATAATCAGTTCGATTGAAATGTATTGCTTAGTGTTTCGCAAAAATCGATTTAGAGTGTGATATACTTTTGATAGATTTTTACTGTTAGGTAAAAGGAGAATTATTGAATGCGGTCATTATTAAAAAAGAGCGTTAAAATTTCTATAATATTTGGCATTGTCTTCTTCCTATTAAATTATTTCAGTGCCAAGCATGATACAGTTAATCCGCTAATAATAAGAACGATTATCGCAACTCTAACATTTTTCTTATTATATTTAGCTATATTTACGATTTTCAATTCAGATGAACGCAAACTTAAATTTGGTATTACGTTACCCCTCTCTTTAATTGTTTGCTTAATTATAGGTGGAATCTTTTTTACGCTTGAAATTGGAATTATTGCAGGGCTTATCATTGGCCTAGCAGCCGGTTTTATTTGGGAATGGATTGACAAACGAAATGGAGGTACAAATTAATGTCTGTCACAATAGGAATTATATTAATTATTGTCTTACTTATTCTTAGTTTAGTGCCGAATTACAAAGCGATGCAACAAGCTAAATCGCAAGGACAGAAATCAACCCGTTTTACAATTATGGTAGGTATTGATTTAATCCTAATCGTATTATTAGTTGTTACAATCATACTAAAATTATTTATTAACTAAACTCATATGATTTTCAGTCATTAAAAAAAAGATGGAGTGGCAGTGGAACATCATTCAATGTTCCTATCCTTTTCCATCTCTTTTTTAAACTATACTATGTAATCTATATTCTTCCTTGTAATAATAAGTAATAACCGATTGTAGCTAAAAGTAAATAAATCATTGTTCCAACTAAGAAAGAACGCATTTGAACTTTAAATGGTATATGTTTACTAAATATTGGACCTAATACTAGATTTCCTATGCCGATTATAATAGGACCTGCTAAAAAGAATAGGATAACTTGCCACGACATATGTTTACTCCTTTTTTAGCTCAAAGAAATGATTTTTAATTTCCTCAAAGCTTAAATCTTTACCTACAAAATTTATAGTCGAAAAATCTTGTGCTTCTGTCATCTCGTTAGTATTAATTATTACATCCAATCCAGCATTCATAGCACCTGTTGCTCCATTAGCTGAATCCTCTATGGCTAAGCAATGGGCTGGTGAATAATTTAAACGTTGAACAGCTGTTAGATAAAGTTCTGGATCAGGTTTAACCGCTTCGACATCTTCTCTTCCAACAATAACATCGACATACTCATTGATACCCAACGCATTTATCGTAGGCATAATTTCTTCTCTATAACTACTTGTTGCAATCGCCATAGGTATGTGTCGTTGTTTCAAATATTTCATTAATGAAGAAACTGTATCAATAATGTCGAGTTCATGGCTGGTATCATTATGCTCATCATATATTTTTTGTTTCTTTTCTAAACCAATCTGTTGCTCAATATAATCATGTAACCCTTGAGCGTGTCCCCCTATATGGCTTCGATAAAACTCCAGAGAAACAGGCTTCACACCATGAAAGGCAAGATGTTTGTTAATAATGTCGTATAGGTGTTTTTCTGTATCTATAATTGTACCGTCGAAATCAAATACTACAGCTTTATACATAAGTTTGCTCCTTTAATAACTACAATATTGCTAATTTTATCATATGAATATTTGATTTTCACACTTCACTAATGAAATTACCAAACACATTTTAACTAATAAACGATCAACATTGTCATATTGATTTCATGTTAATTATCGTTACGTTTGTATTACAAAATAATTAAATCGAAGTTCATTCAAAAGTCCTAGTGATAATATCAAAAAAGAGTGATACAATCAGTGTGTATAAAAGAACGGTGTGCTTTATTAGGGAACATTAAAGCTAAATGCTTTTTACATACGTTAAATAAATATAGGAGGTCATTGCATGTTGTTAGACAAATTTGAAACTTACATTATCAACATTGTAAGTTTAAAATCTAGATCAACTCGAAAACATTTAATCAAAGTCTGTAAAGACGTTAAATTTTGCGATTCATTTCAATATTCAATAATCAAACACGACGATATACCAGTTTTAGAAGTTAGCTTACCTAAGCAACAACTTCCATATTTCATTAGTTTTTTAAGTTTTTACCAATTTTCAATTTATCAGATTTTATCTCCTAAACGATTAAATACGCTATTAGATACTGAACAAACATATCAAGCTTCTAAACGTTTCGACTTAGCAATTGATGGCCTCCAAGATGCATTCATAAAAGATAAAGTCATTGATATTATGACTTATTTCTCAAATAATTATGAAATTAAATATACTTTAAATAACAACTGTGCAAGCGTATGTTGTGCACCTGAAACGTTTAGTAAATTACTACAAACTATTGCATGTAGAAATATTGATATTCTTTCAGCATCTTATAAAACACGTGCGATGCATAAAGCAAATATATCTTAGTAAAATTCGTGAGATTGTATTAAAAAATAGAGACGATACTCTTCAAGTGTATCGTCTCTATTTTTTAATTCTGTTCAAGCAATATCACACCCAACAAAAGTTTCTGGTGTTGTGATCAGTATAAAGCTAAGTTGGACAAGTTAACTAAGTATATTAAGCATTGTATATTAAAAGCCAGTAAATGAATAAATACTAATTCACTTACTGACTATATGGATTAATTATTTTTTATCATTATCATCATAAACTAAATGTTCAAATGCTTCACGTACTTGGGGTACAGTCATTCCAACAACGACTTGTACATTTTTACCGCTTTTAACTAATCCGTGCGCCATTTGTTCATGAGTGAAATATCCACTATCTTCAACTTTTGTTTCATCATTAACTGTTAGACGTAAACGTGTTGTACAATTAGTAACGTCTTTAATATTTTCTTTTCCGCCTAATCCTTCTAAATAATAATGTGCTTTCGCTTCATATTCATTGCTAGGTTGGAATCCAGAATTATCAGTACTTCCATCGCCTTTTTTCTCTTTATAATCTTTTTTAGAGAATAATTTAACTTCTTCTTCAGCTCGACGTCCTGGTAATGGAATATCAAATTTCAAGATTAAATATCTGAATACAACGAAATAGATACCTGAGAAGATCAATCCTATAACAACTTGAGCTACATAAGTTAGCCAATGATTTTGTCCTAATGGAATCCAGTTCGTCGCGATGAAATCAAGCAATCCACCGCCCATGTTACCAACAACACCGAAACCATACATAATTGTATCCATTGTCGCTGCTAATAATGCATGTATAACAAATAAGTAAGGTGCGATAAATAAGAATGTAAATTCTAAAGGTTCAGTAATACCAACAACCACCGCAGTTAATGTAGCTGGTACTAATAACGCAGCAACTTTTTTACGATTGGCTTTAGGTGTTGTAGAATACATTGCTAATGCGATACCGATAGCACCAAACACTTTACCGTTACCTTGTAACATGAAACCGTAATGGAATTGTTCTTTTAACGGTTTACTGCTTTCAGCAAATTCATTTAAATGTCTAAACCACTCTGCTTTAAGTCCGTCTTTTGCAACAACCGGACCTACTTCAATTGGTGCATAGATGAAGTGATGTAAACCAGTCGGTATTAACACGCGTTCTAAGAAATGATACAACCAAACACCGATGTAGCCTGATGCGATAATGAAATGTTGCATTGATTCAATACCATTTTGTATTGTTGGCCAAACGACACAAGTAATTGCAGCTATTGGCAACATAACAAAGAATGAAATCGTTACAACAAATGTTAAACCTTGGAATACACCTAACATCTCTGGTAATTTTTTACTATAGAAACGATTATGTATCCATGTCACAATGGCAGAAATAATGATACCACCTAAAATATTAGTATCTAAAGTTTCAATACCAGCAATCGCTTTTAATCCAGTTACATTTTCTACACCTTTTTCTAAATTAGCACCAAATGTATGTGGCCATTGCGTTAAAATAGCGTTGATAAAGGTATTAAACATTAAATAGCCCATCAATGCAGCTAAAGCCGCATGACCAGGGGCCTTCTTAGCTAGAGATAAAGGCAATCCAACCACAAATACAATTTCCATATGATTGAAGATAACCCAACCACCTGATTCAATTACAGACCAAAATTTAAACCAAAATGTATGATCATTTGCTAATCCACCCATGATGGTAGGATTTTTAAATAATGTTGCAAAACCTAATACTATCCCAAAGAATGCAAACATTAATACGGGAACAATCATTGCACTCCCAAAACGTTTAATAGCGTTCATAATTTAACCCCCAAATCTTTCTATGTTGTACTTAAATATATCGTACATATAAAAGCGTTTTCTTAATATCTATTATAGTAAACGCTTACACTTATACAATGACGTTGACCGATTTTGAAATAATTTTGTATAATCAGTTTATGTTTTCTATACATGAAAATATTTTCAGGAAGAATAAGAGGTGTCTTTGTGCTACTAGATGAAAAAGTAAATGCCAATTTTGACAAGTTAAATGATAATGACCTACAAATTGCACACTTTGTAAACACGCACGTAAATAAATGTAAAACTTTGAAGATACACGAACTTTCACAATACACTCATGCATCTAACGCTACCATTCATAGATTCACACGAAAGTTAGGATTTGATGGTTATAGTGACTTTAAATCCTATTTAAAATTTGAAAGTGAATATTTAAGTCAACTACCTAAAGATTCGATGGATGCTTTTAAACAAGAAATAGAGACAACATTTAGCTATTTAGATCGTATTGATTATAATTTGATTACCGATAAACTTAACCACGCGTCTACCGTCTACTTATATGGTACTGGTCGTGCACAGAAAAATGTTGCGGACGAAGCTCAGCGAATATTATTAACGATGCATAAAAATATTATCGTGTTACATGACGTTCATGAGTTAAAAATGGTACTGAATCGTTCTATTGATGAAGATTTATTCTTTATTATTTCTCTATCTGGTGAGAGTCACCAACTCACAGACGTTACAAATCTACTTCAATTACGCCAAAAATATTTTATCTCAGTTACAACAATGAAAGATAATTCATTAGCCCAAAAAGCGAGCTATAACGTTTATGTATCAAGTAATACTTTCTATTTATACGATGGTACAGACTACTCAAGTTTTATTAGTTATCATATCTTCTTTGAAACATTACTCAGAAAATATAATGAACGTAAAGATAACGGTGAACTCAGTTAATCTTTATCACAACTTAATAGCGGTACTGATTAATTATTAACACATCAAAACCCCAACAATGAGGTTGTCTTTGTAAACTCTCCTTGTTGGGGTATCCACCCTAGTAAGAATGACTAGATATTTGGTAATATTGATATCAAATTTCTAAGTTTAGACTGCTAACGTGAATTCACGCAAAAGCCTAAGTTTTTATTTTAATAGATTATTGTCTTCTACATATTGTTCAAGTATTTGATGCATTTTATCAAACATCAATTCTAAACCGTGAACAGTAGAATCGTGATATTCCTTTTTCTTTTGTTTGTATTCTAATGTTGTTAAGCGTCGTTCACGTTCAACTAATGACTGATAAAAGAAAAACATTTGTGTGCCGCCGTTTTCACGCTCTTCAAATTCAACTTCAATGACATCCTCTTGATCACTTAATTCAGGCATACCAATTGTCATTTTAATATACTCATTGTCAACGAGTTCTTGATACGTACCTTGAATAATATTTTGTCGTCCATTACGTGAATCAACTATGCGATATGAGCCACCTTCAGTCATATCTATATCAATTGACTTATTCGTACGTTGAGATGTCATAAACCACTGTTTTAATAAGTCCGCATCCGTCCAAGCTTGATATACTAATTCTGGTGAGTATTTTAATAAACGTTCGATATGAATTTCAACATGTTCATTCTCAACATTATACTTTGCCACTTGTTTCACCTACTTTCACTCTTATATCTATTTTAACGCATTTCAATACAGTTCCAAACTTTGAACTATTGAAATGTTTAATTATTTTAATTTTTCTTATTAAAAATGCTTATTATAAGCCTATTATTATTTGTTTTTTCTTTAAGATTTAGCTTTAACACGAGGGTATCTTAATATAATAGCTATAATACCGCATATCCCTAATAAAAATGAATAAATGCAGTAAGGCATTACACTAAATGGTGAAATACTTGCAACGCCAGCTGCAGCTATCACTTGTGGGCTATAAGGTAAAAAGCCTTGAAAGCACCCTGCAAATATATCTAATAAACTTGCAGATTTACGTGGATCAACATCATATTCATCTGCAATATTTTTGGCTAATGGACCTGACATAATAATTGAAATTGTATTATTAGCTATTGCAATGTCAGCTGCGCTCACTAAACCAGCAATACCAAATTCAGCACCACGTTTAGTTGTAACTTTAGAGCGAACAAAATTTAATAACCATTCAATTCCACCATTATGTTGAATAATTCCAACTAAACCACCAATTAACACTGCTATGATTGCAATGTCTTCCATACCTATAATACCCTCTGATACTGCATTTAGTAATCCTTTCCAACCAAAAGAACCATCAAATAAGCCAATAGCACCTGATAATAACGTACCACCTATTAACACAATAATTACATTTACCCCTACAAGCGCTAATACTAATACTAGTACATAAGGGATTACCTTAATTAAATTATAGTCATAGCTTTTAGAGTGATCTATTGAGATACCGTTAGTAAGGAAGAATAAGACAATAATTGTTAATATTGCTCCGGGTAGTACAATCCAAAAATTCACTTTGAATTTATCTTTCATTCTTGTTTTTTGAGTTCGAACAGCAGCTATGGTAGTATCTGAAATCATCGATAAATTATCGCCAAACATAGCACCACCTACAACCGTACCCATTGCTAACGCTGCTGGAATATCAGTTGCCTGCGCAAATCCAAATCCAACAGGTGCTAATGCAGCAACTGTACCTACAGAGGTACCCATTGAAATTGACACAAACATACAAATTACAAATAATCCAACGATGATTAAATTTTGAGGTATCAATGATAAACCTAGATTTACTGTTGATTCAACACCACCCATTTTTTCAGTGGTAGTTGAGAAAGCTCCAGCCAATATAAATATAAATACCATTAAAATGATATTGGAATGACCTGCTCCTTTTGTAAACACTTCAACTTTGTTAGCAAATGTTTCTTTCCTATTCATTATTAAAGCAACAATAACAGTAATCGTGATAGCTACATTTAAAGGCATATTAGTAAAATCACCTGTAATGGTACCTACACCTAAAAACAATGCAATAAATAATACTAATGGAAGTAACGCCCATGCATTGCCTTTTCTTTGTTCCTCCATACTAAACCTACTTTCCTTTTTAAAAATAATTTTATTATTAAAGTTACAAGATTACTGTCATAACGTCAATAAAGTTTTATGAAAATTACATATTAAAACCATAGTTAATGTCTAAATTATCAATTACTTGGACGCTCAATTGTAAATTGCTCACCTAATTTAGCGTAATCATTACCTGCTAAACGGGCTACTGGTTTTAATTGTTTCGCATCAATTTTACTATCATCAAAATACACATCATCTTGTATGTGGTACTTAACAATTTTTCCAATAATTAAATCAGCACCATCATCTTCAGAGCCTAATAAAATTATTTTTTCAAGTTGACATTCAAATCTAATTTTAGCTTCTTTTATAGCCGGAATATCAATTACATCAGATGAGATGGTGTTGAGTTCTGTTAAATCAAGTTCATTATCTTTAGGATTGATAGATGCAGCCGTCTTATTAATTTCCTCAACATTATCTTCATCTGTAACATGCACAACAAATGTTTGGACGTTTTCTATATTAATTGCAGTATCTTTACGCTTTCCTCCTGCTCTCTGTGCCGAAATAGCAATCATAGGTGGCGCATTATTAACTATGTTAAAAAAACTAAATGGCGCAGCATTTACATGTCCTTCGATATCAGAAGATGTAACAAATGCTATTGGCCTTGGTATGATTGAACCACTTAATAGTTTGTAATTTTGGATATCTGATAGTTGATTAGGATCAATATGTTTCACTGTAATCCACTCCTTTCAACACAAAAACGCAAGAGTCTTTTTTGAAACCCTTGCGTTGGATTTATATTCTGAGATATTTAATTGATTTGGATGCCACCTGTGACGCCAAAAACTTGACCAGTCGTATAACTTGAATCCTCTGAAGCAAGTAATACATATGTGCCTGAAAGCTCTACAGGTTGACCGGCTCTACCTAATGGCGTGTCTTGACCAAATTGAGGAATCGCTGATTGTGGTTGACCACCTGTTATTTGAAGTGGAGACCAAAATGGACCAGGTGCTACACAATTAACGCGAATACCCTGCTCCCCTAATTGCTCAGAGAAACTTTTTGTTAATGAGATAATCGCTGCTTTTGATGCTGCATAATCATGAATCAATGGATTTGGATTATAACCTTGAACGGATGATGTTGTAGTGATTGACGCACCAGGTTGTAAATAATCCAATGCTTTTTGAATTGTCCAGAATACTGGATATACGTTTGTTTCAAACGTTTCTTTAAAAGATTGTGTATCGAACTCTTCTAATTTATCGTGATACTGTTGATGGCCTGCTACTAATGTCACATTGTCTAAACCACCTAATTCTTTATACGCTTGTTCAACTAAATCATAGTTAAATTGTTCATCACGAATATCTCCAGGTATTAATACAGCTTTACGTCCTGCTTTTTCAATGACAGCTTTAACTTCTTGAGCATCTTGTTCTTCACTTGGAAGATAGTTTATTGCAACGTCTGCCCCTTCTTTGGCATATGCAATCGCTGCTGCACGTCCTATTGCTGAGTCTCCTCCTGTTACAAGCATTTTATAATCTAACAATCGGTTATGACCTTCATACGATGTTTCACCACAGTCAGGTTGTGGTGTTAGTTCAGATTGAAGTCCAGGTAGTTCTTGTTCTTGTTTTTCATAATCAGATGTTTTAAATTTTGTTCTTGGATCTTGTGCACCCATTATTTACTCATCTCCTAAAACATGTTTAGTGTCTGTTTACCCATTCATCATGCTTTTTAAATCACATTTTAAAAATTGTAATATAGCTACACAAATCAAACTCTTAAATGAAACATCGATTATTCATTGAATGCTGTGTCGTCAAGCAATTGATAAATCAACGTTATAAAGTACTCAGGGACTTTCTCAAGTATACGCTCATCTGGATCAAACTTTGGATGATGTAAATCGTATTTACTATTAGAACCAATAAACGCAAATACCCCTGGATGGTTAGCTAGTAAACCAGAAAAATCTTCGCCAATGGTATATGGATTCTCTAATTCTATGATTTGATAACCTACCTTTTGAGCAGCTTCCTTAGCTTGCTCAGTTAAGTATGCATCATTAAAAACCGTTCCTGGCAGCTTAGTATATATAACTTCTATATCGACATTGAACAATGCCTCTAATCCTTTAGCAATCTCTTTAAATCGTTGTTCTATATAATTTTGAACCTCTGGCTTAAATGAGCGCACTGTACCTTGGACATATGCTTGGTCAGCAATCACATTCCATGTATTCCCAGACGATACTTCTCCAATAGTTACTACAGCACTATCAAAAGCTGATAGATTTCGACTTACAATCGTTTGTAAACTTGTTATTAATTGACCAAGTACCATGACTGGATCATTACCTTGTTCTGGTTTAGCAGCATGTGCACCTTTACCGTGAATTTTAAATTCAAAACGGTCTACTGCCGATGTGATTGGTCCAGATTTAATTGCAAATTCTCCAATATTTAAAGTTGGATAGTTATGGAAACCTAATATCGCTTTAACATCGTCTAATACATCCGTCTCTGCAATCGCTTTGGCACCATATCCCGTTTCTTCTGCAGGTTGAAATATAAATTTCACGCGCCCTTTAAGCTTATCTTCTTGTTCTTTTAAATTTGTAGCAATGGCTAGAATACTTGCCATATGAATATCATGACCACACGCATGCATCACACCTTCATTTGTTGAGGTGAATTCATGTTCAACTTGCTCTGTAATTGGTAAAGCATCTATGTCTGTACGAACAGCAATACAAGGTTCACCATGTCCTATTTCAGCTATAAGCCCTGTTTCTAAAGGATAATCTATGATTTTTATATCAAAAGTTTGTAATATACGTTTTAATCGCTTAGTTGTTTCATATTCTTTCTGAGATACTTCAGGAAATTGGTGAAATGTGCGTCTCCATTTAACATAATCATTGTAAGTTGTCATAGCGACGGTCTTCCTTTCTTTGTAAAAATAAAGTGAATGACATAATAAATAAGTGTGCCTATAACGACACCTATAGCTAAATTGTGTGACATTAATATTAAAATAATCGTTATGCACATTACGATACTATGCTTTATAGGTGCTTCTTTTAAATGTTTAAACGTACGTCTATCAAATGTATTCATTGATATTGTAATTAATACCGAAGCCAACACTGCCATAGGAATAAAACCTACAATCGGACCTAAAATAACGACGCATGAGAGAAGAAATAATCCTGTAACGAATGTGGCTAATCGCGTAGTAGCACCCATTTTAAAATTAAATTTTGATTGACCTACTAAGGCGCTTGAACCATATCCACCTAATAACCCGACAAACAAATTAGCTAACCCTTGACCAATGACTTCTCGGTCTTTATTGGAGTGAGTTTGTGTAATTACATCCATCATTTCATTTGTAAGATTTGTTTGTACTACGGAAATAATAGACATGGTTAATGCATATAAAGTAATAATACTTAATGCATGTAAGTTTAAAAGTTCTGTATAAACAGAAATTTTAGGAAAGGTAAGTCGAATTTCTGCTAAATCGTGGACTAATTGAACATTCGGTTTAAGAAAATAACTTGCTATAGTCACGACGATTATAGCTATAAGCGGAGCTGGCATAAATCGAATAAATGTTGAAGATAAATAAATTATTAGAAATGTAGCGATTGCTACTAAATAAGTCGCAGTAGTTATACCAAAAATATATTTTATTTGCGTTGTAAGTAATAGAATGCCCAATGCATTCATAAAGCCAATAACAACAGTATCTGGAATATGATTAAGGATCTTATCTATGTGACACATGCCAAAGATAATTAGAATGATGCCCATTATAAGTGTGGCCATAATTAAGTAATGAATATTGTATTGTTCTACTAGTGGTGCACCTACTATCGAAATACCACTACTTGGTCCAGACACCATACTTATTCGTTCTCCAAGAAAGCTAATGAATAACATCATTAATCCACAACTCATTAACCCTATCGTAGGACTGATATGAACAATAAATGAGAAAGCTATAGCCACAGGGAGTAGTGCTAAACCCATTAAGATACCTGCCATTATATTTTGCGAGATATCTCCAAGCCATTGTTGCTTATAACTTAACCGCTTCATCACCATCCATTACCTCCCTAATTATTTATATCGTAACATAATTGTCAAACTTTTCTATCAATTAAAAGTAATTAAAAAAGTAGAACAGAATTCAACGCGAATTCAACGTTCTACTCTTTCATGTTTGAATTTAATTTTAAAGATTATCGTTATCTTCTAATTTCAGAGTCATATACGACAATTTAATTCTACTTTTTAAACTAGGAAATGGTGAATTAGATTCGCCGCTAACTTTGACGTACGATTATCAACATCATAGTCTGGGTTAGTTTCTGCAATACTAATTGATGATACCTTATCGCTTAATATTACACGCTTACTTATTTCAAATACGGAATGAGGATATAATCCTAATACACTAGGTGAACTTACACCAGGCGCGAATGCACTGTCAATAACATCCATACATATGGTAAACATAATCGTATCATGATCATGAATAAATCTTTCTATTTTATCTTTAATAGTCGGTGACACTTGATGTAAAAGTTCGTCCGCATACACATAAATAATATTATTATCTTTTGCATAATCATATAACGCACGCGTATTACCACCTTGAGCCAAGCCTAAAACTAGATAATCGACATTTTCGTCATTATCTAAAATTTCTCGGAACATAGTGCCAGATGTAGGTGGCTCATCAGGACGTGTGTCAAAATGAGCATCAATATTGATAATTCCAATTGAAGCATCTGAATAGACTTCTCTAGTAGCCAAATATTGTGCATATGCAATATCATGGCCACCTCCAATTAAAAAAGCCTGTTTATGTTGCTTAATAACTTTAGCAGACAATTGTGCCATCTCTTTTTGCGTTTCTCTAAGATGATTACTTGTATGTTCAACATTACCGTAATCAATCAACATTTCGCACTCACTTAAATCTGGAAGTTTCGCGAATTCATGTTTTATGATATCTGGTCCCTTCCTTGATCCGATTCTACCTTTATTGTTTTCAACACCTTTATCAACGGCATATCCTAAGAGACCAACACCTGTCTTATCACTTACGTTTTCCATATTTTCCAAATTAGCGAACTTTACTGTTTGAAAATGTCTAAACTGTTTAGGATCTGTTTCACTATCCAAACGACCAGTCCATAGTTTTGGATTACCTTGTGTATACATTATGTTGCCCCCTATTTATTTACTCTATAGCATTATCTTACATCATAATGAGATTTATCGTTACCATTTGTTTATATTTATGATTACCCTTTTCAAATTAATTTAAGACATTAAAAATTGTTTTCAATCATATAAAAATAATTCAAGACTATTACATTTTAATGATATTTAAAATGGACAATTTATTTATGGCCTTGTAATATGTATAATATTAAAGAAAGAGTTTTTACGGTTACCCTAATGGAGGTTACATAAATGAAGACGAATCGTATATCAGGATTTCAATGGGCGTTAACTATCTTCGTATTCTTCGTTGTCACGATGGCGCTATCATTAATCCTACGAGATTTTCAAGCATCAGTAGGTATTAAACGTTTTGTATTTGATATTACTGATCTTGCACCGTTTATCGCAGCAATTGTTTGTATTATTGCATTTAAAGATAAACGTGCTCAATTAGCTGGATTAAAATTTTCAGTTGATATTAGAGTCATTGAACGTATATTACTAGCATTGATTTTACCGCTAGTTATTTTCATGATTGGCATGTTTAGTTTTAACACATTTGCCGATAGTTTTATTTTATTACAAGCAACTGATTTATCTGTATCAGTTCCTACAATTATTATTGGTCATATTTTAATGGCATTTTTTGCGGAGTTTGGATTCCGTTCTTATTTACAAAATATTGTAGAAAACAAAGTTAATACATTTTTCGCTTCAATCATTGTCGGTTTGATTTATTCTATATGGGCCGCTAACACGACATATGGAATGGAATATGCAGGATACCATTTCCTTTATACTTTCATGTTCTCAATTATTATTGGTGAACTCATACGCGCAACTAAAGGACGTACGATATATATCGCTCTCTTATTCCATGCAACAATGTCATTTGCACAAGTATTCTTATTTAGTGAAGAAACTGGCGACCTATTCTCAATGAAAGTTATCGCATTAAGTACGACGTTAGTCGGCATTATCTTTATCATTTTAAGTTTAATTATTAGATTTATTGTTTATAAAACAACTAATCGTTCACTTGATGAAGTTGAACCTAATAATTATTTAGACCATATGAATGATGACGATACATCTACTTCAAATGAAACAAAGTCTGAAGATCATGAACATAACGATAAAAAAGATAGCTTCACTGAGAGTCAACTTAATGAAGATCATGCTGAACATAAATCACAGTCTGAGAATCAAACTGATTCTTCAAATGATAAACTTAAAGAGAACACATCTTATAAAGAAGATAGACGTTCATCTGTAGTTGATGATGCTAAGGATGAAATAGATCAAATGAAAGATACATCTAGTCATAAAACTGAGAATTAAACCTTATATTACGCCTTCTTTAGAAGGCTAAGTGCACATACAAATAGCCAGAAAATGAATTTTTCTTAGTTCATTTTCTGGCTTATTTTTATTTATTTTAGTTAGATTTGTTTATGAATTTAACGCCATCTTGTGTACCTACTATAACTTGATCTGTTATATCTAAAAAATATCCAGTTTCTAAGACGCCTGTTAGATGAATTAAATACTCATGAAATTGATATGGATCAATCTGTTTATTTAACTGACAATCTAAAATGTAATTGCCATTATCCGTTATAAATGGAACATCATCACTCATTCGACGCTCTGTAATAATATCATCATAAGCTTCAATTTTTTTAGTGATATGGAACCAATTGAACTTATCCACCTCTACTGGCAGTTTGAAACTTTCACCTAAGTAATTTACGAGCTTGCTTTCATCTGCTAAAACTACAAAACGATGAGCCATTTCATCTATTACTTTTTCGCGAAATAGCGCTCCACCACCGCCTTTAATTAAATTGAGATTATCATCCACTTCATCAGCACCATCAATTGCTAAATCAACATGACCAACATCATTAATATCAACAACATTAATATCTAATTTTTTTGCAATAAATGCACTTTTATTAGAAGTACACACGCCAGTGATATTTAATTGTTCTTTGTGAATTCTTTCAGCGAGCTTTGGAATAAGCAATTCAATAGTACTACCCGTTCCAATTCCTAGCACCATATTATCTTCAATTTGAGCTACAGCATCATCTACTGTCATGATTTTAAGTTCTTTAGAATCTTTCATTTAACTGTGACCCCTTTTCAAATATACTCACTCATTATTTTACATGACGTTCAAACAAATACCTAGTTCAATATCGGAAATTATTTTATCATTTTTCTTATATTTTAATTATTAATATAGTAGAATTTTTCTTAACACTTTAATTAAGGGGGGCAATTAATATGATTTCAGTATGTGCAATTTCAGTAGGACAAATTAAACAATTAGATTACGGTCAAAAGAGAGAAATGTTGTCCGCTTTGAATAAATCTCCTATTTCTGAAACAATGTGGTTATCAAGAACTGGATTTGTTGAAGATGAACAGGCATATAAAGACCATGGTGGTCCACATAAAGCAGTATGCTGTTTTAGCAAATCTCATTATCAAATGTATAAAAATGATTTAAATACGCTTCCTGATTACGCAATGTTTGGTGAAAATTTAACTTTGGAAAATTTAGATGAAGCAGACTTGTTCTTTGGAAATCAATATCGTTTAGGTGAAGCAATTTTAGAGGTATCTGAAATAAGAGAACCTTGTTGGAAAATTCAAACAAAGTACGGTATAAAAGACTTAGTTAAAAGAATGTCTACTAGTGGAAAAACAGGCTTCTATTTTCGAGTGTTACAAGAAGGATATGTAGATCAAGATGATGATTTAGAATTAATTCAGTTGGCAGATGAAGCATCTCGACTTTCTGTACAAGAGCTTAACGATATTTACTATAATGATCGCAAAAATGTATCTCGACTGAAGTATGCGCTACAAAATCCATATTTATCTGAAATGCGTTTAGCTAAATTACAAAAGTTATATGATAATGCAATAAAATAAACTCTATTTAGCATAAGATAAAGCGGATAAATCGTACTGACGATGTACCCGCTTTAATGTTTTTTACTTTATTTTTCTGATATATGATAAATTGTTTTAGAATAAAAATGCTCGTTAGCTTTTAAAATAGAGTGTGCTTTATTACCATACAAATTAATATCATTAGGTAAAAATTGTGTTTCTAGAGATATACCTGAATGTGGTTTATAAATATTAAAATCACTATCCCAATCTTTCGTATCATTAAATGTATAGATGACAACGTTTGGCATAGATGACGTAACATCTAATTGAAACTCATCATTTTCAATGAAAAATTGTTGATTTCCAACATCAAAAGGGTGATCTAATCCATTTCTAGAACCAATTTGCTCTTTAAGTAGTTCATTATCAGAGTTAAAAATATCACTAAAAGATATACTGTTTGTTTTAAAGATAGCTAACAAATCAATTGAACTAGTATTTTCAATAAGGTTGTTTCGATCAATTGGATACATATTTAATTGCTCACTCTTAATTTTATGATTATCTATAACATTATTGTCTCTATTCAAATTAAAATAAACATGATTAGTTGGATTAAATAATGTATCTTGATTTGTCTGTGCTTCATATTCTACTGTCCAACGGTGTTCGACGTCATAAGTATGTATCACTTTAATAGTCATATCCCCTGGATACCCATCTTCCATTGACTTTAGTTGAACTGTAAAAGTAACCTTAATATTCGTGATATTATCTTGAATGTCGTAATTAAAAAGTCTTTTATCTAAACCATTACTGCCACCATGAAGGTGATGTACGTTATTATTAGCTTCTAATTGATATTCCTCATCGTTCAAATGAAATTCGGCATTTCCAATACGTCCAGCGTAGCGACCGATAGTAGCACCGAAATGATACGGATTTGATGGATAAAACTCATCCGCTTCAACTCTATTGCCTAATACAATGTTGTTATCATGGTACTTCCATGATACGATGCGCGCACCGAAATTTGTGAATACAATATTGGTTTCATCGTTGTCAATTTTAATTAAGTCAATACCATGTCTTTGCTTTTCTACTTCAACTATCATTACTTACGTCTCCCTCTTAAACACGCTTAATCAGGTTCTGCTCGGTAATATCATAACGCATACACCAATAATACAGATGCATGCTCCAATTAAATCGTACTTATCAGGTGCTTGTTTATCGACAATATACGCCCAAATTAAGCTCATTACAATAAACACGCCACCATAAGCAGCATAAACACGACCGAAAGTTGGAAACGACTGGAATGTTGCAATGACACCATACATCATTAATATAACGCCACCTATAAATCCCAACCAACTTGATTGTCCTTCCCTTAACCACAACCAAATTAGATAGCCACCACCAATTTCACAGAGACCTGCTAATAAAAAGATAAAGATTGAATAGAGCATTGAAATGACCTCCAACTTGTAATAAAGTTATCCTCATTGTATCAATGCAATGATACCTTTATCTATTTAAATTTTAAGCACTGACTTTTTCACATACATATTGTTACACTTTTTTTATTAATATTCCATAGATTTTATATAAATTAAAAAATGAAAACGCTATCTATTAAAATTTTTAATAGACAGCGTTTGCGTAACACTTTTATTCATGAAGTGTGCTGCGAATTTGTTTGTTTTTAAGCTTGAGAATCAATAATTCAACGACAATGACTATGATTGTAATGAAAGCAGCCAATGGCATTTGTTGCATGATTAATTCGATGATTATATCAATGATACACACAATAGTTAATCCGATTGTCATCCAGATAAAATTAGTTGCATGTACTTTTAATATGACTAATTTCTGTTGTTCATCTGCATATCTATAATTTGGGATTAAATCTATTACACCTTTAGGTGACGCACCACGATTCTCTATGGTAGGGGTATCCATTTCTGTATATTTAATTCGCTTATCATCAAACATACATAGTGCGACAACTACACCTACTCCTAAAATAAGCCCACTCGGTTCAAACACCCATTCATAGTTACTTGTATGATTAATGTTCGGTGTTATTATGTTAGCGATGAGAACCATATAAACTATCCACAGAATAAGATAAACAATTCTTTTTAATTTAGAATGACGATTTAGTTTTGATTTATCGCTAAAGTCATGTACATAAATATGAATATCATCAACTGTTTCTGAATGAATTGTTAATTTACAAACAATAACAATTAAAAGTAATAAACTACCAATAAAAAATGGTGAAAGAAATTGCCGTTGCAAGTCGTTGAACATTGCAAAAGCAATGATGGCACATAAGAAATTTAAACTTAAAATGCCAAGTTTAGCTTGCAATGTAATTTTTTCTACTTGCAAAGCTTCATCATTTTTAGTCATTCTCTACCTCCCAGAATAAATCATTCAAAGTAACACCTAGCGTCTTAGCTATATTAATACATAATTTTAATGATGGATTATACTTATCATTCTCTATCATGTTAATGGTTTGACGTGATACTCCAACTGATCGTGCAAGTTCTAATTGCGAAATCTTCTTCGCACCACGATAAACTTTAACTTTATTCATATCTCCACACTTCTTTCAACATCCCATATTATTCATCATAACGATATAATGCCAATATCGTCAAATATATATGACACTTATATTTAAGTCTTTAAATTCTTGGTTAATTTCAATTATAATTGCAATCATAATATATTTTAATCCTGTTATACCAGTCTAAGCATCAGCTTTAATTATCAGTTATTAAATTTTCAAGAGAAGGAAGGTGTTCATGTGGATTTTGTCTCAAGACCAACGACTGAAACCGCTAAAGCGTTATTAGGTGTCAAAGTCATATATGAAGACGAATTTCAAACGTATAGTGGCTATATTGTTGAAACAGAAGCTTATTTAGGTTTTACAGATCGAGCGGCTCATGGATTTGGAGGTAAGCAAACGCCAAAAGTGACTTCACTTTATAAAAGAGGCGGCACCATTTACGGACATGTGATGCACACACATTTATTAGTGAATTTCGTAACTCAAAACGAAGGTGTCCCTGAAGGAGTACTGATTCGAGCTATTGAACCTTTAGATGGCATTGAAATGATGAAACATAATCGTAATAAGTCAGGATATGAATTAACAAATGGACCCGGAAAATGGACAAAAGCGTTTAATATACCTAGAGCAATTGATGGTGCCACATTAAATGATTGTCGCTTATCCATTGATACTAAACACCGTAAATACCCTAGGGACATTGTTGAAAGTGCTAGAATTGGAATACCGAATAAAGGCGACTGGACTAATAAACCGTTGCGATACACAGTTAAAGGTAATCCATTTGTTTCACATATACGTAAATCAGACTGCCTAAATCCAGATGAAACTTGGAAATAAAGAAAATAGACATTCTAGAAATCTTATTCCTTAGAATGGGCCTTTATGACTATTTCTAAATTGTTTAATATCAACAGATCTATTTTCATAGATATTACAAATTAATATTCCAATTCGTTTTTTATCTTTTTATAAACTTATTAAAATTCCGTATTATATTAAAACTATAATACCTATCCTAGAAATCTATATTTTTTATATGTATAATGTTATATATGGGGATTTGTAGCACTTACAAGAAGTGCTATTTTAAATTTTTAAACTCGTTTATAAAGGGGGCTATAAAAATGGAAATAGATGCGGTCACAACACTATGTCTTGCCTGTCTTTTATTTTTACTAGGTGAATTCGTCGTCAAGCACGTTTCATTTTTACAAAGAATTTGTATACCACCTCCCGTTATAGGAGGATTATTATTTGCAATTCTAGTTGCAGTCTTAGATACCTTAAATATTATTCAAATTAAATTAGATGCTAGCTTTATTCAAGATTTCTTCATGATGGTATTCTTCACTACTATTGGATTAGGTGCATCTTTTAAATTATTTAAAATTGGTGGGAAAGTTTTAATACTTTACTTTGTATGCTGTGCATTTCTGGCAATATGCCAAAATTTCATTGGTATCTCATTAGCTAAAGTATTACATATTAAACCATTGTTAGGTTTAACAGCTGGTTCAATGTCAATGGAAGGTGGACATGGGAATGCAGCGGCTTATGGTAAAACGCTCGAAGAAAGTTTTAATATTGATTCAGCTATCACAGCTGCACTTGCAGCAGCAACTTTAGGTTTAGTATTTGGTGGATTAATTGGTGGACCATTAGTAAAGGCACTCATTAAACGCTATAACCTAAAACCTGAAAATAGCGATGATTCGTTTAAAGATTATAGTAAAGTAGAATCTAATGAAGTGCTACATCGTAAATATCAACCTACACAAGTATTTTTTATACAATTAACAATTATCGCACTGTGCATGTCAGTAGGTATATGGATAGGCGATCAATTTTCTAATTTAACTGGTCAAAGTTTACCTATGTATGTAGGCTCAATGTTTGTAGCAGTTGCAATTCGCAATGTATCGGAATATGCGAACATACAACTCATCGATTTAAAACTGAATGATCAAATTGGTGATGTGGCTCTAGGCTTATTCTTATCACTAGCATTGATGAGTATTCAACTTACTCAAGTGTATTCACTTGCATTACCTCTTATCGCTATCGTTTTAGTTCAAGTCGTATTTATTTCATTATTTGCATTCTTTATACTATTTAGAGTGCTTGGTAAAGACTATGATGCTGCTGTTATGGCTGGTGGGTTTATAGGTCATGGTTTAGGGGCTACACCAAACGCGATGGCAAATTTAGATGTAATTACTAAAAAATATGGTAGTTCACCAAAATCATATCTTGTCGTTCCTATAGTTGGAGCCTTCTTAATTGACTTAGCAGGTGTACCTATCGTTATGGGCTTTATGAATATTTTTGGAAACTAAAGTTTTATATTATGCATTATAAAAAAGCAAGTTGGGAGTCCAAACTCTCAACTTGCTTTATTTGTGTAATTTATTAATGCGAATTATGGTTGAATAACCTATTCAATATTACCCTCTATGAATGTCTAAACCACGTTGTTCAATCCATGACATTAACTTATGGTCGAAAACGAACTTACTTTGTTTTAATTCACTAATATCTCGCGCATTTAACATTGTCATAATTGATTTCGTATGTTCAATAAATGACTCAACATATTCAATCGTTGTCGTAATGCCCCCATTTTCAACTTGATTTAAGAATGGTCGAGACATACCTACAGCTTTAGCACCTAATGCTAGGCTCTTAACAACATCTAGAGGTGTACGTACACCACCACTAGCAAAGACATTAAGTGAATCTTGATAAGCTGAACTTTCAAGCAATGACTCTACAGTTGACTGTCCCCAATTTGCAAGATAGTCCATATCTTTATTTGAACGACGCTCATTTTCAATTGTGACAAAGTTTGTTCCACCTTTACCACTTACATCAACGTATGTAACACCAACATCAATTAAATCTTTATATAATTCTTTGCTCATGCCGAAGCCAACTTCTTTAATAATAACTGGAACATCAACACGTTGAACAATAGCTGCTACATTATCTAACCAATTCGAGAATTCACGATTTCCTTCAGGCATCACAAGTTCTTGTGGTGCGTTCACATGAATTTGTAAAGCCTGTGCATCTAATAAACTAACCGCTTCTACGGCTCTATCTACAGGAACATCGGCACCAACATTACTAAAAATTATACCTTCTGGATTGGTTTGACGTGCAATACTGAATGATTCCGCCATTTTAGGATTTCTCAAAGCGGCATGTGTAGAGCCTACAGCCATTGCTAATCCAGTTTCTCTAGCGACAACTGCAAGCTTCTCATTAATTTGTTTTGTCCATTCACTGCCGCCTGTCATCGCATTTATATAAATAGGATATGTCATATCAAAATCTGTTGTTCGACTTGTTAAGTCTACTTCATCTACATTTATGCTAGGGATTGAATGATGCACGAATCTTACTCGATCAAAGTCTGATTGAGGTGCATCACTTTGAGCCATTGCTATTTCAACATGTTCATTTTTCCTCTGTTCTCTTTGAAAGTCACTCATCTTTGTACCTACCTTTGCTTAAATTAATAAAGTTTCAATTATATTAGAACCATTTTTTTCTTTTGAAAAAGATAATCAATGCAATAGCTATAATTAACATGACGATCATACAAATTGGATAACTATATTGCCATTTAAGTTCTGGCATATATTCGAAATTCATGCCATAGACACCTGCAATAAATGTTAAAGGTGAGAAAATGACTGAAACCAATGTTAATACTTGCATGATACTATTCATTCGAAATGATGAATAAGATTCGAAGTTCTCTCTTATTTCATTAGCCATCTCCTGTGATGTTCTTATGATATTATTTTGCTTTATTAGATGGTCATCGATATGTTGAATATACATCGAATGCTTACTATCTACAATCAAATTACCTTCAGTTTTAATTGTATTAACTAATTCTTGCATAGGGAATAATACCCTTTTAATTTTGATTAAATCAGATTTAATTTGAAAAACATTATCCATTATTTTTTTACTTTGAGTATCATCTACATGTGCATCTTCAAAGTTATATGTTTTATCCTCAATTGTATATACGAATTCAAAATATTTATCAACCATCATATCTAAAATATGTATCACTATATCTGCACAATCCAAGTCTGGATCATGATGTTGTGCATTCATTTTAGCCACTTCATTTAACGATTCAAAATGTTTGTGGTGATATGTAACAAGTACTCTCTCACTTAAAAATACATTTAAGGAAATTGGAGAAAAATCATCTTTGTACATACTGTGAAATACTAAATATTGATATGATTCATAGGATTTATATTTTACACGTGGCACACCTGTAATGGCGTCTTCTAACTCTAAATAGTTAAATTCAAATTGACTGATTAAATAATCATTCTCTGCTTGTGTTGCATTTTCAAAATCAAACCATACAATTGTTGCTGTTTTAGGAATCTCCTTCACACTATCAACTTGAGTGAGCGATTGATTTTTAGTTTGATATCGAATTGTCATAGTCATTGTTACGTTTACCTCCTACATAACCATACGTCTTTCATTCTACCATGAATTAAATCATGTGTATGTGTTATTTTTATTTAGTAAAATAGAACTATCAATATTTGAGCGAGGTCTTTAGTAATGAGTAATCCTGTAATTATTAATAAAGTGGTAGAAGCAAATCAAATTGATCATAACAACCACATGCATGACTCAGAATATAATAAAGTGTTTAGTGAAGCTGTAAATGAATTTAACTACACGCATGGACTTTCTTTAAAGGAACGTGAGGTACTTCAATACACAATGTTCACTTTAGAAGAACATACGACGTATCTAGCAGAGTTAACACTTAATTCAGCTTACCGAATCGAAGTTTATATTTATGATTATGATTATAAACGTGTACATTTCTTTTTAATGCTTTATACAGATGAAGATGAACTAGCTGCAACTAACGAAGTTATCATGATGGGAATTGATAGTAACAAACGTAAGTCTGCTCCTTTTCCAAGTGATTATCATCAAAACATTGCTAATTATTATAGTCAACAAGGTACTATTGATTGGCCTAAACAATTAGGTCATCAAATAGGAATACCTAAAAAGGAGAACTAAAAATGGTATCACAATTCCGCAATCAACTATTAGAATTATTATATGATTTAAATGATGAGCTTAAAGTAAACTTAATAGAACTCAATAGTACTAAACAATTATTTATGAATGGTCCCAGTCAGGAATTGCTTAAAAGAGCATTTAATATTAGTTATTATCAAGGACAGAAACAGGCTATTGAAGCATTACAAAATATCGTTGCATCAGAGGAAAATGAAGAAGTTTTGAAACGTTTATTAAATGACTATGCAAGTCAATTTGCGAACTTATCATCGAATTTAGTGAATTTGTTAAATCAACAAGACGTATCTCAAATAGATTTGGCACAAGGCATAGACAATTATTATCATAACTTAGGTCAACAAACGGTTATAACTAAAGTTCAAAATTTAATTTAAAAATTTAGAACAATGAAGTTATTCATATTTCATGATATGAAGTGACAGAAGACGAGAACTCATCTTCAACAAAAAGAACTGAGAATGACCAATTAAATGCCCTTCTCAGTTCAATTACCTACGTCATATCTGCTAAGTAGACTTAGAGTACTTTTTTTATCAAGCTATGTTTTGTTTGATGTTAATTATGCATCAATCGTCTTAGTGATTTGTTTAATTACTTTGTGTGACTCACGTATAGGGAATAAAGGGAAATCGTGGAACATTTTCGGATACTCAAAGAATTGAACTGGTTGTCCCTTTTCCTCCAAATTATATACAAAACGCTTCATATCTGGATGATAAATTTCTCTGCCACCACCGAATATAACGATAGGTGGTAAATCGTGTAGTTGTCCATAAATTGGTGATATTAATGGATTAGCTAGTGCTTCTCCTTGCGTCCATACATTGAATATACGTTGTAAACCATCCCTATTGACGAAACGGTCTTTATTGCTTAAATCCTCAGTAATTTCAGGATTAGTCAATGTTGCATCCAACATTGGTGAAAGTAGATAAACTTTATTAGGTAATGGTTGATAATTAGCCACAAGTTGTTGAACGTAACTTAGTGCTAATGCCCCCCCAGTACCATCTCCCATAATAACGATATGTTTGGCATCCACTTCTTCTAATAAAGATTGATATATCCCATCGATTGCTTTAAATGTGTCTTGAATATGGTGTTCTGGTGCTTTAGGATAAATTGGCAACACAACTTCATAAAGCGTACTAAGTGCAAGTTTATCCATAAATCTCCAATGAAATGGTGAGGGTTGTAACGTATTATAACCACCATGAATATAGAGAATTTTCTTTTTTGTTTCATGACGAAAGTTAAATCTAAATACTTGCATATCATCGTGTGACAACTTATCTAAATTAGATTTAACATTTAAACTTGAAGGTTGTTTATGTTTCGCTTGATTAATATCTTTTCTTTTATCCATGAACTTATCGAAATCTGAATCATTATCAAACATTATTGAACGATTGTGCAGTAAGTATCGATTGATGATTCGATTAACCATATGTGATCTCATAAAATTCTACCTACCTTAATTAATAATAAATTACTTAAACGTCATTACATTAAGCACAAAAAGCGATATAATGAAAACTATGTTCTAAAAAATCATGATTAAATATTTAATATAATATTGTTAATTGCATATTAAATTCAGTATAAATTAGTCAATCTTAGAAAACAAATGAATTATAGAAAAGGAGTTAGAAAAGTGTCAGAAAGAAAAACAACACAATATGATAATAGACCTCCTATTGATAATCACAACTATCTTCGTTCTAATCGTAACAACCGAAAAAGAAGATCTTGGGTGAGTTTAATTATCCAAATCATAATTTTCATATTAGTAGCTATTACGGGTTATAGTATGTACAAACAACCTATCTTTAATTTAGCATTTGCTAATCAACCCATTAGTTACGGTCAGATTAAAGATTTTCAGAATACGGTTACACAAATAGGTACACTTAATATTAATTTAAGCCAATTAGCTAATCTTGAAGATGTGGCCAATCGTCTCGTATTCGTTTTTAATACATTTTTCATTTTAACAATTGTAAGTTTAGTTATCACTATTTTGACTATTATCTTCAATCGAACTTTATTAAAGATTTTAAATTTTATTGTGATTTCAATATTATTAATCATGTCACTGTATTTTGGATATGCAATACAAGTAATTGGTCAACGAATTGCTGATAAACTACAAAGTTTCTCATTAAATGTTTCTGCTAATCAAATTATTAGTGAAGCGGATGCTATTCATAATGCACTTATTTTATTAGTATGTAGTCTAGCTTTATTAATTGTTAGTTTCTTTTTCAGAAATCGGAAAACGAACCATCCTAAAATCAAATAATATATTTTTTGCCATTGTAGACGCGATAATTTAGTCACAATGGCTTTTTTCTAATAAAAAAAGTATCGATCACACTTAAAGAAGTGTACCGATACTTTAAAAATAATGTCCCCCAACATCATTTTATTTAAATTTATTACTTTCTGCATGCATCATTCTTTCATGTTCTGCATCAGCGCCTTTTTTACCTTTTAAGAATAAACTTAAAATAAATGCTAAGACTGCTAATCCCGTCGCAATCCAGAATGCATCGTTAATGCCTTCGATATATGCAAGCTGATTTACGTATTTTAAGATAGCTTGTAATGCTTCAGATTGACCACCATATTGTGCCGCCATTTGACGGACGTGGTCTTGGATCACAGGATTTGTTTTATCTAATTCATCTGTAAACGCACCAACATGATTTGTTGTTTGCGTCGTCATAACAGTAACAAGAATCGCAGTACCAATTGAACCAGCTAATTGTCTCATCGTGTTTAGGAATGCATTACCATGAGAAATAAGTCTTGGTGGCAGTGCGTTAATGGCTGCTGTCATAAGTGGCATCATTACAAACGCCATACCGAATGATCGAATCACATATATACTCATTATATGAAGATATGATGTATCCATATTTAATTTAGTAAGTTCCCATGTTCCGTAAGCCATTACAGCTATACCAAACAATGCTAAAGGTTTTAAACCAATAGTATCAAGTAGCTTACCAGTGATTGGTCCTAATATACCCAGCACTAATGAACCAGGAAGTAATAACAGTCCTGAATCAAGTGCTGAGAAACCACGTAAATTTTGTAAGTAGATAGGTAATAAAATCATACCACCGAATAAACTCATCATAACAACCATGTTAATAATAGTTGTTAATGTAAATGTTGATGATTTCAACACTTCAAGATTTAACATTGGCGCTCTCATTGTTAATTCACGAATGACGAATGCAGTAATGAATATCGCACCAATTATGAACATCGTTACGATTTCAGCTGAACCCCAACCTTTATTACCGGCTTCACTAAATCCGTATAATAGTGCACCAAATCCAATCGTACTGTAAACGATACCTTGATAGTCGGCTCTTGGATTTGTTGTTCTTTGATATAATCTGAACCAGAAATAGCCAAATATCATTGCAGCAATTCCTAGGAAGAACATACCATAGAACATAACGTTCCAATGATAATTTTGAACGATGTAACCTGATAAAGTTGGTCCAATAGCTGGCGCCAATATCATTGCTATACCCATCGTTCCCATTGCAACGCCACGTTTTTCAGGTGGGAAGATTGTAACGATTACGTTAGAACCTAATGGCATTAATACACCAGCACCAATGGCTTGTAGTACACGTCCACCCATCATCATAGGGAAGTTATTAGAAAGTGCACAGACAAGTGAACCAATGGTGAATAATAAAAGTGCAATAATAAATAACTTACGATAAGAGTATTTATTAAATAAGAACGCACTTATTGGAATTAAAATACCATTTACTAACATGAATCCTGTCATCAACCATTGTCCAGTTGACGCAGAAATATTGAATTCTGTATTAATCTTAGGCAATGCAACGTTTAATAACGTTTGGTTTAAGATGGCTATAAACATACCAAACAACATTGCTGCTAAAATTTTATTTCTTGTAATCCCTTTTCCAAAAACAAAATCTTCTTTTTGTTTCTTAATACGTTCGTTTACACGTCCTTCTTGAGAATCAGGATTAATCGGTTCATAAATTGAATCCTTAGGTAGATGTTGATTATTTACATCATCATCTTGCTTGTCATCCTCAGTAGCATCATCAGCATAATGTAAGGAATGTGATGCTTGCTTTTGCTCAGGATGCATTTGCTCTGATACATGATCTTGCTGATCTTGTTCATTCTCGAAATGATTTTTTCGTTTATCATTTTCAATGTGTCTATCTTCAGAGTTCGAGTGACGCTGTTTATCATCGTCTCTTTGAGAATCTTGCGTGCGATTCAACGCTTTATCTCGGTCTAAGTCACTGATTTTAAATTTAGATGGATTACTTTGACTTTTAGATTCTTCATTTACGTGTTGTCCCCTAGCTTTGTTCTTACGCTTCTTACGTGATTTCAACACAAGAACGTTAACTAAACCAACTAAAATGACCGCTAAAACAATATATCCAACAATGAAGGTCGTTGTCATTCTATGACCTCCTTAGTCTTTATGAATTTTTACTTCAGCGTTCATTCCAGGAACAACATTTTTAGATGGTGCAGAATCTAAAGAAATTTTAACTGGTACTACTTGTGATACTTTAGTGTAGTTACCATCAGTGTTAGATGATGGCATTAATGAGAAGCTAGCTGCAGTTGCTTGGCCTACTTCTTCAACTTTACCGTCAACGTCAGAATCTTCACCGTCGATTGTTACGTCAACTTTGTCGCCTTTTTCTACACTGCTAACATCTTTTTCGTCAATATTTGCTGTAATATATAAATCATCTAAATTGTAAGCATAAGCAATTGGTGAACCTGCTTGTGCAACTGAACCTTCCATACCACTTGTTTTAACGATAGTTCCGTTTTGTGGCATTTTGATATCCATTGTTTGTGACTCACCGCTTTGGCTTTGACCACTCACTTCTGCTACTTTGTCACCTTTTTTAACTTTGTCCCCTTGTTTTACATCAAGAGATTTAATTTGACCTGAAGTTGGGCTAGAGATTTGAATTTGTTCTCCATCAACTTTGGCATTATCAGTTGTTACAAAGCTTGTAGCATTATGATATAAATAGAAACCTACAATACCAACTACAACTAGAACAACGATTGTGATGATATTAATTAACACCATTTTCTTCATTGAACATTTCCTCCTATTTGCTTTTCAAAATCACTTTTAATATTATAAAGACATATAAATAAAATTAACACCAACAATTATTAGTAAATTGTCGGCTAAATGAAGTACGAGATAAATCAGGTGACAAGATGAAGCAAAATGCTAAATATAAAATTATAAAAAGTTTAATTGATTTATTAGAAATTTATCCCTTCGAAAATATATCTATAAAGATGATTTGCGCAAATAGTAATGTAAATCGGTCAACTTTCTATGATCACTTTCAAGATAAATTTGACTTGCTATCAAAAATCCAAAATTATTATTTGAATAAATACGAACAATTACTCAACACATTCTCTTTTAATTTTGATAATATTAAAAAAAATCCTGAAAAAGTTTATAAATTCTTTCATATTATTCTAAAATATATCTATAGAAAAAAAGCGTTTTACCACGCTATTTTTATTTCTCATCCAAATAAAGAATTAGTTATGGAATATATTGATATTACGAAACAATATTACGCAAGAATTTTAGGAGAAAATAATACAACCATTCAAAACGTGCCTTTTTTTATAACTTATACAATGAGTGGTCAAATAGGTGTCATTTTAAATTGGTTAAGATTAGGGTGTCAAGAAAGCCCGGATGAAGTAGCAAGTGCATTACTAGCTAATACTTTAAAAGTTCAAAGATAGTTGCATTTAATCAATGAAGAAGCCATTAATTGAGTTAACTCGATTAATGGCTTCTTCACTTTGATACTGTATTTAATTGTTTTATAGTAGCATAGTAATTAATTTAATTTCTTTTATACTTTGTCATGCTTAAATACTTTAATGTTTAATAATTGTAAAATGATAAGTAAAATTGCTGTGAGACTAATAATAATGATATAAGGCATACTGTTATATTCACCTTTTAGATTTACAAGTGGTGTCACAAGGCCGCCTAATAAAGATTGTAATAATCCCAATAAACTTGATGCGCTCCCGCTTCCGGTTGTGCGTTCTTCCATTGCAATTGAAAATCCTAATGTCGCGACGCCTGTAACAGGTGCCACTAAAACGATAAAACCTATAACTAATAACGCAAAATGCCAATGATTTATTAATGTTAATGACACAATCACAACGCCAAAGATTTGGATAATTGTAAATGCACGTAGTAGTACTTGTGGGTGAAAATAGTCTACTAATTTCCCAGCAATCTGACTCGCAATAATAAGTGTGATTCCCACTCCTGCAAACATCCAACTAAAGTGTAATGGCGAAACACCATATATTTTTTGAACTAAAAATGGTGATGCAGAAATGTAACTAAATAACATGATGAATGTAACGCCTTGAATGAGCATTGGTAAGACAAATCGTGGTGTTGTGAGTAAACTTTTAAAGTTACTAAAAATCACATTCACTCCACTGCTATCACGATTTTCTATCGATAAAGATTCAGGAACTTTAAACAATGAACCTAACACCATTAATACACCAAATAGCGTTAAAATGACAAAAACCATTCGCCAAACAGCAAAACTCAAAATTAAGCCCCCTAAAGCTGGCGCAATCACAGGAGCTACACCATTAACTAGCATGAGCAGTGCTAAAAATTTAGTCAGTTCATTTCCACGATACATGTCACTAGCAATCGCTCTTGATATAACTGCTCCAGCGCCTCCAGTAAAGCCTTGAATAAATCTAAGAAATACCATAATCCAAATATTTTCAACGAAAACAATACCTAAACTTGCTAAAGCAAATATAATCATAGATATAACTAGTGGTTTCTTTCGCCCAATACTATCGGATATTGGACCTACAAATAGATTACCTAACCCTAAACCTATCATAAATAAAGATAAAGTTAGTTGTGCATTTGCAGTAGTCGTATTAAAATCATTTTTTAATTCTGGTAGCCCTGGCAAAAACATATCTATAGATAAAGCACCTATAGCAGTTAAAGCACCCAATATAATAATAAATAACGGTGAATTTTTCTTTTGCTTTTGCTCTATATCCATTATATTATCCCACCCTTTTAGGTTTCATATTTTTATGTATTGATTAAAATTTAATAAGTTGGAATAAAACATCCTTCAATATTACTCTAGCTTTCGAATTTTTAAACCACTTATTGAAATTTTAAGTTTGTGTTTCGTTCATTCTCTTATAAATGACTAGAACTGAGAAAAGCTTCATTTAATCACCTTCTCAGTTCAGTCTACAAATACTTATTTAGAATGAATGTTAAAGATACAATATCGATCGCTACTCATTCATTTATTTTGAATCAACTAATTGAATATTACCCGTATCACTATCTTCTCTTAATTCATAATTAGTGGTTTCATACTGCCCACTGCTATTTAAATGTTGCACTTTAGTATTAATCGTGTTGCCTTTTTGACTAGCACTTATAACTTGTGGATTAATAAAGGCAACTGATTGGTTTAAATTGTTTTTTATAGACTTATAGATACTCGATTTATCTTTTAAAAAAGTACTCACTAAATTGAAATCACTTTGTGAAATAGCTGAATTCAAAGTGAAAGAATAATTACTAAAGAAATTACTTAGCTTTGTTTTCAAACTATTTTCTTCCGCTTCTTTTTCCTCGATATAGTCACTAATCTCTTCATCATCAAACTCTAGTGTAGCACTATTAATATTACCTAAATCTCTTGCTTTGATTGTTTTTGTCTCTGCATGGAATGTTTTCCCTTTTGCCTTTCCTAGTGCAGAAACTGTAACATCTTTCGTTTGAGGATAAGGTCCATATTCTCTAGAACTGCTATATTTCATTTGTTTATCATTAATTTCAACTTTCAATGAGTCTTTGTCTAAATCACTTTTTCCTTTTAATTTGACTGTTAATAACGCTTCGTTGAAGTTTTCATTTACTTCAACTGTGTTACTCTTTCCATATCTAAAGTCAAATTTAAGTTGACCACTAAACTCTCCATATTCTGTTTCTTTTTTAGCATCAACAGAATATATACCTGGGATATAAGTACCTAGTGAAGTCGTCTTATTCGCATCAGCAATAACTGTTTTCTTTTTTCCACCATCTTTAAATTCATATTTCGTATCCAATTTAGGTTTCACAATTGCCTTCTTTGTCGGAGCAGTGTAACTCATATTATCGAATATTAATAATCGTGTACCATTTTTACTTACCCGTAAGTAGTTATTACCTGCACGCGTTTTTAAATTAATTGCCTCTTTAGAATCACTTTTATTGAGTGTTTCTACTGTAGATTTAATATCGCGCGCAAATTTCTTCATTCCAACTTCACTTCTAATATAGTCTATATATACACTTGCCTCATCTGAATCTATATGAGAATTTTTAGAGCTTAATAGCGTCGCTACTTTTTGTGAATCATTATTATCAATTGCATTAACTAAAATCTTTGTTTGTGCATCAGGTGAATTGTAATTTCTAACCAATACAAACACAATAATTAGTAAAACAATGATAAACGCAACGATAGCCCAAGGAATAAACTTTCTTATCCTAATATTAGATGTGTTGATTTGAGGGGAGTTTATTTGATTGTCTTTATTGTCTAATTTTTTCCCACAATTAGGACATTTGTTTAAGTTGCTATCAATTTTCTGTCCACATTTCGGACATGTTCTCATTTAGTCACCAACTTCCCCTCTATTAGAATATATTTATCGATTGATATTTTAATTTCAAATAAGAATATGATTTCTATTATATAATAATCATTCTAGACCTTCATACTAATTTAAACTTTTGAATTAAATTTTTTTACTCTCTCATCTATTATATATAATACACTTAAAGCTTTCTCAATATCTTTACTTGATAAATCAGCTACCATATCACTAACCTATCGCTAACAATTTTATTGTTTTCTTCAGTATATTTTCTACCTTTTTCCGTTAGAGCAACATATTTTAGTCGTTGATCAATATTGTTATTTGGCTTTTGTAATGCTACGAAGCCACTATCGATTAGTTTCTTGATACGTCGACTTACTGCTGCTTTATTAACACCTTGTTTTTCAGTTATTTCAGTAATTGATAATACTTGATGATGGCTTAGCAATCTTAGAACATTGGATTGTTCCATTGAAATACCATACTTGCTTTGCTGATCTTTTAATAACTTTGCAGTTAAAGTATTAGTATCATCAATGAATTGCTTCATAAATTCGATGTGGTTTCTTGAAATTATGCTCATTACTTTACTCCTTGTTAAATAGTAATCAATAGCGTTTTACATACTCTGTTAAATAATATCAATAAACAATTCTCTTGAAAACCTAATTACGCTATTAATAGTTGCTAATTGGTAAGTTGTTCGATTACATTTATATATATAAAGAAATTAGAGGTATTCATTATGATCGCAATTATCTTAGCTCTCATTGTGTTATTGACTGTACTAGGTGTATTATTCAACGTGAAATGGCTTCTGAATTTAAGATTGTTTATTACAACTATTATATTATGTATGTTGATTACTATTTTGAATCTATTAACAATGACACTCCCTACTACACTTATAATAATCATGATTATTACTATGGTTGGTTTACTAGTAAAGCACAACCATCTTTTCTCCTTACAAAAAGGTCAAGCTTTTTTAAATAAAATGATGAAATATCTCATATTAGGAGTGCTCTTTACATCGATTTTTGCATATATTAGCACTATGCCTATTCCTATAGTTAATGGTGTTTTCTTGTGGCTAACTATGATCGCTATAAGTACTTGTTATGCATTATTGCTTTACATGTCTTGGTCATCAGCTTTAGGTCGCATCTCAACTCATAAGCAGTACGACTTAATTATGGTATTAGGAGCTGGAATTTTCACAGAAAAAGTTACACCAATGTTAGCCGAAAGATTAAATCGTGCACTTAGTGTATATCAACATCAAACTGACAAATGTAAAATAATTGTTAGTGGTGGTCAAGGGCCAGATGAACCCATATCTGAAGCATTAGCGATGCAGCGTTATTTAATACAACATGGGGTCCCCCAATCTAGTATTATTATGGAATCTCAATCTACAAATACGTTTGAAAACTTCTATTATTCAAAAAAAGTCATACACAACCTATACTCAAATAGCCCCAATATACTTTGTGTTACGAGCCAATTTCATATCTTACGAGGAATGAAATTTGCGCATACGAATCGAATGAAAGTTGATGGTATAGGAAGTCACACCCCTTATCATTTCTTTGATGTCGCATTAGTGAGAGATTTCTTAGCACTAATGTATCAATATAAATTACTATTGACCATTTACTTTGCAGTTTTATTTTTTGCTTCTCTTTTCATTCTATTTTAAAAAAGCGGGAGTGGAACAGTATGTTTTGTTCCACTCCCGCAAAATGATTATAGCTGAGAGAAGTTTGATTATTGTGTGATTTAAATGACACAACTAATTAAACTTTCTAAGTTTATTTTTTATAACTCGATTTTACCATCTTCAATTTCAATCACTCTATCCGCATATTCAAATAATCTTTTATCATGCGTAATCATAATACCAATCATATTTTTAGTTTGAACATGTGCTTTAATCATTTGCACAACAGATGTAGCTCTATCTGCATCTAAACTGGCAGTTGGCTCATCTGCTAATATGATTTTAGGTTCATTCATAAAAGCTCTCATTATAGCAACGCGTTGTTTCTCTCCTCCAGATAACAAATGAGGATAAACATCTAAACGATGACTCAGACCTATCTCATTTAATAGTCTTTCTGCTTTATCTTTAGCCTCTTTACGCTTTATACCCGCTTCTTTAGCTACAATCATTAATTGTTCTCTAACTGTTAGATAAGGAACTAAATGAGATGATTGAAAAATAAAACCTATATCATTTAATCTTAGACTTGTTTTATCTACTTCATTTGACAATAAATGCTCACCATTATACAAAACATCTCCACGCGTCGGACTTAGTAATCCACCTAAAATATTAAGAAGTGTAGATTTACCTGATCCAGATGCGCCACTTAGTATGATGAATTCACCTTGATTCACATTAAAATTAATATTCTTTAATACTTCTGTTTGTGCATCTCCATTGCCAAATGTCTTAGTAATGTGTTTGAGTTGTAATGTCATTATTCCATACCTCCAATTGCTTCTATAGGATCTACTTTTAGAACTTTTATAAAGGATAATAATGCACCGATTAACCCTACAATTAGAAATACGACTATCATTAATAACACCTGACTATAACTTAGATAAAACGGCATAGTTACAGGCATAAAGGCATTTAATATAAGTATGACAGAAAATGCTAAAATAACACCTAACATTGTTGTTAAAATAATTTGTAATAAAAGTGCAGTTAATAAATGCTTCGTTTTAATACCTATGGCTTTAAGAATGCCTATTTGAGGTATTTTTTGAATCGTCATCACATAGAAGAACGCACTTAAAACAATTGCTGTAATCACGAATAGACTAATAATCATTAAATTAAGTGGCATTTGTTCTGCTTGATAACTAGCAATGTTATCAGTTAATGCCTTTTCATTTACAACCTTAATACCTTTAATTTGTTTAAGTGATTGTTTTTCATCTTTATTGATTTTGTCAACCGGATAAAATGTTGATACTTGTTTATTTAATGACTTAAACGCTTCTTTATTCATTAATATCATTGAACTATGTGAGTACATCGACTCATTCATTATGCCGCTTATTTTATAGTTATGATTATGTCCTTTAAAAGTTACAGAATCTCCAACTTTCAAGTCATTTCCAGTCAGTTTCTCACTAATAGCTATTTCATTCTGTTTTTTTGGATAATTACCACTTACAAGTTTTGGCTTAAGATGTTTAGGTGTATTTAACGTGATGACATCTTGATCTTGTTGGTTTATTTTAAGTGTTTGCGACCCCATTTGAGTTGCATTTTCATGAATAATATTCTCTATTTTATTTTGTTGTGATTGGTTCAACTGAGAACTTTCTAGCTTCGGTTCCTTATTATCTTCGACTATATAATGTTCAGCTGGCATATTATTTAAATATGATATGTTTTCTCGTGCTAAGCCTTGAGCTAATCCACTAATAAATAACACCATGCTTCCCAATAGAAATATAATTAACATGATTAATGTATAACGAAATCTGTAAAATTTTATTTCTTTCCATGCTAAATTCATATTTAGTACCTCCCACTGCTATTTCAATACATAGTTTAATGACACATTATGAACTGAATATGAACTTTAAGAAGAATTGTTTTTTGATATAGTTATTCATATAATCATTTTATGAATAACAAAGGAGTAAAACTGATGGTGAAGTGTTTAATAGTAGATGACGACTATAAGATATTACATTATGTATCTCAACATCTCGAAGCAGCCCAAATTCAAACCGTCACTCACGCAAGTGGTGAAAGTGCAATCGCGTACCTTGCAAATAATAAAGTCGACATTGCAGTTGTTGATATTATGATGACTGGCATGGATGGATTTGAGTTGTGTCAATTGCTTAAAAATGATTTTGATCTACCTGTCATAATGTTGACGGCAAGAGATGCTTTGAGTGATAAAGAACGTGCATTTGTAAGTGGGACAGACGATTACGTTACCAAGCCTTTTGAAGTAAAAGAATTGTTATTTAGAGTACAAGCTGTGTTAAGACGTTACCAAATTAATTCTCAAGACATTATAAAGTTAGGAAATGTTACTTTAATTCAAGCGTATATGGAATTATCTGTCGACTCTAAAAATGTCAATTTGCCTACAAAAGAGTTTCAATTATTATTTTTATTGTGTGGTCAACCAAAACATATTTTCACAAGAGACACACTAATTGAGCGAATTTGGGGATTCGATTATGAGGGAGATGAAAGAACTATAGACGTTCACATTAAGCGACTACGTCATCGTTTAAATCAATTAAATGCCACAATTGAGATACAAACAGTTCGTGGACAAGGATACAGGGTGATTACACATGTTTAAGACGCTTTATACACGTATTGCTATTTACACGATTACAGTCATTCTTTTTAGTGCTTTAGTCAGTTTTCTTTTTGCAAACGTGTACTATCATTTCAATTTAAAAGCACATAATGACGCAAAAATTATGCGTACTTTAGAAGAGGCAAGAGCATTCCATACATCTTCAAATCAATCTGACACTCAATCCTATTTTAAACATTTAGGAGATATGAACTATCAAATTATGATTGTAGATCACTCACATCATAAAACTTTTTTTGGTGAACCATTCCGAAAAGACACTATTTCAGATTCAGCTATTAACCAAGTACTAAAAGGTAAAGCCTACCATGGTATTAAAAATAAACCTTTCGAACTGTTTATAACTGGCTTTTTTGATAATGAAACGGATAATACTGTGGGTATCCCTTTTAACCAAAATAATCAAAAGCTTGCCGTATTTATGCGTCCTGACATAGGTGAAACATTTAGTGAGTTTCGCACTTTTCTAGCTGTTCTTTTAATATGTTTATTAAGTATATCTATCACGCTCGTTATTGCATCTACATATTCAATTATTAAACCTATAAAAATATTGAAGCAAGCAACTGAACGTTTAATGCATGGTGATTTTAATTCGCCAATCTATCAAAGTCGTCATGACGAAATTGGTACGTTACAATATCGATTTGAAGCGATGCGACAATCTTTAAAACAAGTAGATGATATGCGACAACACTTTGTTCAAAATGTTTCACATGAAATCAAGACGCCATTAACGCACATTCATCGTCTACTTAGTACGTTACAAAGCAATGTAAATCAAGGAGAGCGTGATCAGATTATTCATGAAATTCATGAAGAAGTTACGCATTTAAGTAATTTAACAAAAGAATTATTATTATTATCAGAACTAGATAACGCTACTCATCTAAAATTTGAAGATGATGTTCACTTTAAAGAATTAATAACTGACATCATTCGTCACGAGCAATATGAAATAGATAACAAACAATTAATGCTGATGTCTGATATAGATACGGTTCATTTCCGAGGAAATAATCGTTTATTACATCAAGCATGTTCTAATCTCATTCAAAATGCAATTAAGTATTCTAATCCCAATAGCATGATTGATGTGAAATTATTTATTAACGAAGGAATTATTTATTTTACCGTTACGAATGAAGGGCATACCATTCCAGAATCAGTGCAACCTCATCTATTCGATCGTTTTTATAAGCGTAATGCTGAGGATAATAGCAATGGATTAGGATTAGCAATAACTCAATCTATCATTCATTTACATCGTGGACAAATATCAGTAACTAGTAATGAATGTGACGGAACGACGTTTACAGTGACATTGCCTGAAACTAACTAATCAATTTAGTTAGATATTATTTTACAAAGCTAACCACTTACTTCAATATATCTACCATTTAATATTGTTCTAAAAATTTTCTATACATTTGTGGTTAAATGACGTTGAGGAGGCATTAGTCGAATGAAACTACGGTTACACATATCACCCGAAGAAGATGAGAAGTATATCGCGATTCACGCACCTGAATTTGATGATGAAGTACAGCAAGTTATTACAAATATTGAAGATTTGAATAGTTTAAAACAACTCTATGGCAAACAAGATGACATGATCCATATTATAGAAATTCAAACCATCATTAGTTTTCGTACACATAAAAATCAAGTCATTGCAATTAGAGATGGCGAACAATTTAAATTGAAAGAACGATTATATGAACTTGAAGAAAAACTTCCTACTTCATTTATTCGAATTTCTAAATCTGAAATTGTAAATATAAATAAGATTAAAAAATTGCAATTAGAACCTAATGGTTTGATTAGAATTTATTTGCAACATATTGATTATACCTACTCCTCTAGAAGATATTTAAAATCCATAAAGGAGAGACTTTCATTATGAGAAAATTATATCAATTTGTTAGTATTTCTTTAGTTATAGGTTTAGCACTTTCTATCATTTTTAGTTATATCAATGCTGGCGGTGAATATTATCCAATTTCACCAGTTACAACACTAGGTAAGTTATATTATTCACACTTGTCTGAACCAATAGTAATGCTCATCGCCATTTGTTTGTGGCTTTTAATTGGTGCATTATTTTACTTAGCAAACTTTTTCTTTTCGCACACAGATTGGAGTATCACACGTAGCACATTAATGCATTTTATGTTAAGTTATATTGGATTATTACCAATTGGTATTTTATCTGGATGGTTTTCGATAAGTGTTTCAAATATATTTATTTTCACATTCTATTTCATCATTATCTACATCATTATTTGGATTATAGAGTTTTTAAAAAGTAGAAAATATGTTTCTGAAATCAATAACCAATTAAATAAAAAATAATTACTAATGGTAAAGCTCCTTATAAATTAAACACTTAAAGTGCAAACTTTATAAGGAGCTTAATGTGATTTTATATTGAAATGATACTTATTTTACATTTAAATATTTTTGAATTTCTTTATTAACAGCTCGATAGACGTCCTCATGTTCTGTTAATTTAAGTCCGAAAGAAGGTACCATTTCTTTAATTTTCGGAATCCAATTTTTAAATTCATTACCATAACAACGTTGTAATAAATCTAACATAATATCTACTGCAGTTGATGCACCAGGTGAAGCACCTAATAATGCTGCAAGAGAACCATCATCAGATGTAATTACCTCAGTACCAAACTGTAAGTTACCTTTACTATCTTCAGTATCCTTAATCACTTGTACACGTTGACCTGCAACAATAACTTCCCAATCTTCGTCTTTTGCATTAGGTACAAATACACGTAAATCATTCATACGATCTTCATGTTTTAACATAAGTTGTGATACGAGATATTTAGTTAAATCTATTTCTTTAACACCTGCTGATAACATTGTTAATAAATTATTAGGTTTAACTGAACGTATTAAATCTAAATTTGAACCTGTTTTTAAGAATTTAGGTGAAAAGCCTGCAAATGGGCCGAATAATAAAGCACGTTCACCATTTACAAATCGTGTATCTAAATGAGGTACCGACATTGGTGGTGCACCTACACTTGCCTTACCGTAAACTTTAGCATGATGTTTTTCGATAACGTCTTTATTAGTACAACGTAAGAACAGACCACTTACTGGGAAACCACCGATATGTTTTGATTGCTTGATACCTGTTTTTTGAAGTAATGGTAAACTTGCACCGCCGGCCCCAATAAATACAAATTCTGATTCATACGTATGACTTTGTCCAGAATTAAGATCTTTAACAGTCACTTTCCAGTTACCATTATCCAGTTTCTCAATATTTTCAACTTCTTGTTTATAAGAGACTTCTACATTTCTTTCTTTTAAATTAGAGATGAGTTTTTTTGTTAGTGCACCAAAGTTTACATCTGTCCCACTTTCATCACGAGATAATGCAATTGGAACATGTGATGTTCTTCCTTCAACCATTAAAGGTACCCATTCTTTAATTTTTTCACGATCTTCAGTAATATCCATTTTTTCAAATAGTATATTTTCTTTTAATGCTGCTACTCTGTTTTTAAGGAATTTTACATTGAAGATACCTTTTACGAAACTCATATGTGGCACTGATTGAATGAAGTTAGATGGATTTTCTAATTGTCCAGTTCTTACTAAATGTGCCCAAAATTGCTTAGATACTTGGAATTGTTCATTGATTTTAATTGCTTTAGTAATATCAACAGAGCCTTCTTTGCCTTCTTTAGTGTAATTCAATTCACAAAGTGCAGAATGCCCTGTGCCAGCATTATTCCAAACATTTGAACTTTCTTCACCAGATTGTTCTAATTTTTCAAATATTTTAATTTCTTTGTCTGGAGATAATTCTTTTAATAACGTACCGAGTGTTGCGCTCATTATACCGCCACCTATTAAGATGACATCTGTTTTGCTATGTTCTGAACTCATAACAATACAGTCCCCCTTTTTTTCACATCTTTAGTCGATAGGAAATTGATCTTGGCTTAATAAATTAAAACGCTTTCTTTATTTATTAAAATTTTTAATATTAACTTTACGCAGAACGTAAATCGACTTTTTTAATAACTAGTTTAATTATATACATAATCGTTCTATGAAAAAAGTGTTTACATAAAGTTTTCATCTTTTATCAGGAATAAAGGATAGACATACAATATCTTAGTTAGCATTGGCTATTACTATTAGACACATCTCAGAAATGCTATAATTTTCTATTATGAATTATTTGAGGTGTAACTATGAAATCATTCACATTTTTCATGCATAATATTTATGCATTAGGTGGAACAGTTAAAGCAGTTTCTGAATTAGCTAATACACTTGCCGACAAAGGACATCACATAGAAATTATTTCTGTGTTTCGAGCTCAAGACGAGCCTTACTTTGAAATAAATGACAAAATAAAAATACAGACATTAGTAGACTACCGTTTAAAACCTCAGAACACTAAAGCAATAATGATGAATCGTTTAAATAAATATACTTCACTATTGAAACCAAAAGAAATAAATCAGTTTGAGCCGGGGTTAAATCAATTTTCCAAGTATGTAGAACATAAAATGATTAAAGCAATTAAAAAAGTTGATACAGATGTACTTGTAGGTACTAGAGCGAGCTTTAATATTTTAATTTCAAAGTATCATTCAAACAATGTCATAACTGTGGGAATGGAGCATATGAACCTACATGCACATCCGGAAAATTATCAACAAGATATACTCACTGCCTATCGCAACATAGATTTAGTCACAACGCTAACTCAACAAGATCAACTGAATTACGAGCAACAAATCGACACACCTGTTTACACAATTCCAAATATCATCAATCCAGTAAAACATGATACTAAGAAAGAAAATATCATTATTAGTGCAGGTAGATTAGAATTTGAAAAAGGGTTTGATATTTTAATAGAAAGTGTTCGCCGTATTCAAAATGACCTTAAGCGATTGAATTTTAAAGTAGAAATATATGGTGATGGTCAAGAGCGTGGACATTTGCAACAATTGATTGATCAGCATCAATTAAATGATTTAATTACTATCTATCCTGCAACTCAACAACTTAATACCAAATTATCTAACAGTAAAATTACTGTGGTACCGTCGAGAAATGAAGGCTTTGGTATGGTTTTATTAGAAGCTATGGCTCAAGATAATATTGTTATCAGCTTTAAAGATACACTTGGACCTGCTAGCATTATTAATCATAATTCCAATGGCTATTTAGCCAATTATGGTGATGCTGGTTCTTTAGCAAAATATATAGACATCGCTATTAACCACGTCGATGAAGCTAGTCAGATGATCAATGAAGGACATGTTACTTTGAAGCATTATACGCCTAACACGGTTTATGAAAAATTTATGACCGCAATTAATAACGTTTAATTCTACTTATAATTATGTTTATTTGTGGGGACTGCTATGAATATTCAAAAAGCCCGTAAACGAATTTTCACAATTCATTTACGGGCTTTTTTTGAAATAATTATATCTTAGAATAATATTGTATATTAATTACAGAATTAGAGATAAGATAAATGTCCAAATACAGATGAAGATTAGTAATCCAACACTGTAACGTAATGTCATTTTAAGTAATTCTGATTCTTTACCTACTTCTTTAACAGCAGCAGTCGCAATTGCTATTGATTGAGGTGAAATTAATTTCGCTGCTACACCACCCACTGTGTTTGAAGCTACTAGTAATGAACCACTTGTTCCAATTTGTTGTGCAACTGAAGCTTGAATTGGTGCGAATAATGAGTTGTTATTAACAACTGATCCTGTCATAAATACGCCAATCCAACCTAAGATTGGTGATAACACTGGGAACACGTTTCCAGCTTTAGCAATACCTTGACCCATTGCTGCACTTAAACCACCATATGTAGTGATTTTAGAGATTGCTAAGATGAAACAAATTGTTAATACTGGTAACCATAGTTCTTTAAAAGTTACACCGAATAAACGTCCTGCATCTCCGAAACTTACTTTCTTAGCCATTAATACTGTAATAATAATTGTAATTAAAATCGCTGTACCAGTTTGACCAATAAAATTGAAACTTAACATAATTGGTTTATGAGCGACTTCACTGAAAGTACCTGGTAAATTAAAGTTAAGCACTAATGAAGATAATTTACCATTTGGTAAGAATAAGTTTTTAAAGAATGGTGCGCTCCAAATCATAACTACAACTGTTAATATAACAAATGGACTCCATGCATAGATAATTTCTTTTGCATTGTGATGTTTTGCCGGTTCAGGTTCCACATCTTTCTGTACTCTGAAAATATGTTTTGGTTGGAATTTTCTAGAGAATAAAGCTAAAGCTCCCATAGTTACTAATGGTGGGATAATATCAGCTAATTCAGGTCCGTTAAATACTGTTAGTAAACCTTGTAATACTGTATACGTAACAGATACAACTAAGATAGCAGGTAATGTTTCTTTTACACCTTTTAAACCATCAATGATAAAGATAAGTAAAAATGGTATAAAGAAGTTAATAATTGCTAATGTTAATGTAGATGTTTGAGATACGCCCATTGCGTGAACGCCACCTGGTAAGTGTAGTGTATCTACAACACCTACTGGAATTCCTATAGCACCGAAAGCACCTGAAGCAGCATTTGCTACTAAGCATAACATTGCAGCTTGTAAAGGTCTAAAACCTAATTGAGCAAGTAATAACGCACAAATTGCAATCGGTACACCAAAACCAGCAGCACCTTCTAAAAATGCATTAAATGAGAAACCAATAAGTAATAATTGTATACGTTGGTCTTGTGAAATACTTGTAATACTGTCTTGAATCGTATTAAATTGACCAGATTCTTGAGTGATTTTATAAAGTAATACTGCCATCATGACAATATAACCAATCGGAATAATACCTTGATAGAATCCTTCTACAACACCACCTGTTGCAATGCCAAGTGGTAATTTGAAGAACGGGATAGCAATAAGTAACGTAACAACTAACGTTGTGATAGCTGCATAGATACCTTTCATTTTAAAAACGGTTAAGCATAATAAGAATAGAATAATAGGTACTGCGGCTATTAAACTAGATAATACCAAATTATCAAATGGATTAAATGTTTGAACTAACATAATTCTGACTCTTCTTTCCTTTAGTTTGTATTAATGATCACTCTAGCGATATTGACAATTGAAGTTTGAGCGTACTTCTAATTGTTATATTGTTTATTAGTTTGTCGACAAGTTAATAATGCTAGATTTCACAAATTTATATCTTGTGAACTTTTTCACAATAAAAATATACCATCTTTCTACTTAAATGACAATACTATATAGTACTTTTTATAAAATTTTTGTTAAATTTTCAACAAAATAAAATCCCACTATTTTTCAACGAAAATTTCCAAACATTTCAATTATATAATGATGTGATTTTTGTAAATATGAATTTTTTTTAGTCACATGGTAAAATATATTTAAGAAATTTAAGAGTTAAAGGACAATGTATGATGATTAAACAAATAAATATTTCTAACATGCGCCATCTTGCATTACAATTAAACAAAGCCAAATCAGCTGGTTTTTCACATTTCATTCCTTATTCAAATGATATTAAAATCAATCATGATATGTTGGAAGCTATAGACTTAACACATAATTCAATAGCAGTAGATTATACTTTAAATGGTTTATATTTAAATGACTGTCGTTATTTTGGTGAGGATACATTAACATTTTTATCATGGATGAAAAATATTAACCACTATCCTAATATTATTTTTAATATTGAACGTGCTTTATTACATTTATCTAAGTATGATATTCAATCTATTATGGATTTAGCCGTTATTTCTGTTTTAAAAGACGAAATTGATATAGACAATCACGTCGTTTTTGATTTCATCAATGAATGTCGCACTAGCCATGCTTTTTGGGTATCATTAGATACATTCGATATTAAAAAAATAAATCATTTTGATTTGAACAAATTGGCATACATTCATGGTCACTCTATACCTTACAGTAAATTCAAATATCCGGGTAAAGAAGATGAAATGCGCTTTGTAGATAGTTGGCTTATCACTACTAAATTTAAATTACCCAAATGGATTTATAGAAAGATGCAAAATCATGCATTAAAAAAGCATCGTAATCTAAGCTATGTATATGATAAAGATCCTTCAAAAGTTAAAAATCATGTTGTGTTTTTAGGATTTGATTATGGTTATAGAGGTAACTCTAAATATTTATTCAATTATTTTGTGAAGAGAAATCCTACCACTGAAGCTTATTTCATTACTAACGATAGACGTGGACCATACTTTTTACCTACTGATGCTGAAAATAATAAAGAACTTATTGAAACAGCAAAAATTGTAGTCATTGAAAGTTATATTCCTGATGAATTTAAACCAAATGGTACAGTTATTCAATTGTGGCATGGAACCCCAATTAAAAAATTATTCTTAGATAGTAAAGAACCAGATCAAAATAAAAATATTTATAATTACAAAGCGCGAAAGTATAATAAATGGCTAAAACAAGACTACCTTTTAACAGATTCCGAGGCAGCTACAGGCTTATTTGAAACGGCATTTCCAAATCAACATACGGAACTGATTTCATATGGTTATCCAAGAATTAGCTATTTACTACATTATCAGAATGATAAAAATCATCAGAAGAAAATTAAAGATGCATTAAATGTTGATCGAACAAAGCCAATATTATTGTATGCACCAACATGGCATGCTACAAAAGATTCAACTGAATTGATGTCGATTTCACCAGAATTAATAGAAGAATATCACGTCATTTTCAAAGGCCATATAGAGGATGACATGACACTTCCAGAAGATGCAATTGAAGCGCCAAATCATATTGAAACTCAAGATTTATTATTAATATCTGATGTCGTAATTACCGATTATTCTTCAATTATCTTTGATGCTTTAACTATTGGCAAAAAAGTATGTCTCTATACACCAAATCATGCGGCCTATCAACAAGAGCGTGGTGTTTATGATGATGTTATGGAAAGTTTATCTAAAGTTTGGTATACAGATGAAGATTTGTTACACAATAACTTAATCCATCATACATTGACTGATATTTCTAATCATCCACTCGTGAACCGTAATAACACCTCACTAAAAAGACTAACTCAACTTATGCGTGATATTATCAATAATAAATAATATATAGCCTGGGACATAATTCAATGTCTCAGGCTACATATATATTGGCAGTAGTTGACTGAATTAAAAAACGCACTGTAAAAGTTTTTTTTAATTCTAATCAACCTTGCCAGGGGATGGATCCCCGAACCCCAACTCCCCTATTTTATTAGCACCAAACTCTATTCGTTCTATAGCTAAACTTCTCTTTCCATTATTAAATCTATATCGACTACTTCACCTGTTATAAATTCATGTTGTCCTGTGACTTCAAAGCCGTGCTTCTTATAGAATGATAATGCCTGTTGATTATGTTCCCATACACCTAACCAAACTTTATTTTTATTTAGTTCTTTCGCTTTATCAAGAGCCAATTGAATAAACTTTTGTCCTCTTCCCCCACCTTGATAAGTCTTGTAGAAATAAATTCTTTGAATCTCCAAATAATCTTCACCTTTAGGTTCAGTTTGAGCATTACCGACATTAAGTTTTAAATACCCTGCAATTTGATCATTCACCTTGTAAAAATAATGAAATGAATTAGGATTATTTAATTCATTTAACAACACTTTTTCATTATAGCTTTCTTTGAAAAATTGATTAAAATCCTCATCTGAATATTCTCCTTCAAACGTGTCAAAAAACGTTGTCTCAGAAATTTGACGTAAGTCACTCACATCGCTATTTTCAATCATTGTTATATATTCACTCATCATTCTAACCTCCTAAAATACCGCTCATTATTCATTTTTTATTTTGTAACTTATTCCCTATTAACATGCCACTATGCATTAAATTCGTTTTATTTGTGAACAGAGCAAATTTCTATTGATAATATTTATCAATAAGTATAAAGTATAGATGATATTATTAACAATAATGAGTGAGGTTATCAATATGTTTGTATTAGGAATTACAGGACCGACAAGTTTAGTCGTTATTAGCATAATTGCATTAATAATTTTCGGACCTAAAAAATTACCACAATTTGGCCGAGCAATTGGTAGTACTTTGAAAGAATTTAAATCTGCAGCAGAAAATATAGATACAGATGAAAGTCATGATACTCCCAGTAAAGAGTCAAAACAACAACGAGAACACATTAAATAGTAATACACTTCTAGGACACTTTGATGAACTACGATCGCGTCTCGTCAAAGTGTTCATCGCTTTTATTGTTGCAACGATAATCGTATATGTATCATCACATTGGTGGATGAAACCATTTATACACTATATTAAACGTGCACATGTAACACTACATGCATTTTCATTTACTGAAATGATTCAGATTTACATTATGATTATCTTCTTTGTAGCGTTGTGTTTAATTATACCTATTGTGTTTTACCAATTATGGGCTTTTATTGCACCTGGCCTCCATGTTAATGAACGGGGATTTATTATTAAATATAGCTTATGGTGTGCACTATTATTTATAATTGGAGTTGCATTTGCGTTTTTTATAGGATTTCCATTAATTATAAATTTCTCTTTAACATTATCTGAAGTTTTAAGTATTGAGCCTGTTATTGGTTTTAAAGCCTATTTGCATGAGTTAATACGATGGTTGCTAATTTTTGGTGTTCTTTTTCAACTCCCAACATTATTTATGGGGCTAGCTAAATTTGACTTAATCGATGTTAATGAACTTAAACACTATCGTAAGTATATTTATTTTGGTTGTTTTGTAGTGGCGAGTATTATTGCCCCACCAGATATTACTTTGAATTTATTATTAACATTGCCTTTGATTATTTTATTTGAATTCAGTATGTTTATCGCAAGAATTACACAACGATCATAATATCTAATAAACCTCGAGTACTTGTTATTCCCACAAGTCTCGAGGTTTTATTTTACTATTCATGATAATTAGTTTAGATTAGTATTCTTTTGTTTGTTTTGGCGATTTTTTAAAATGAAGAACACAATAAACACTATATATATTAATTGAGCTACTATTGATTCAATATTAGGATAAAATCCTATAAAACCAATTGTAGGTAAACCTTCAATACCATGCTGTGGAAGTGTGCCTAACAATTGTAGTTTTTGAATACTTACACCAAGCATTTTGAATGCCATAATAAAAATTAAAATTGAAAGTACTCTAAAGATGTAATAAATTGGAATAAGTTTCACTATAAATCTAAATAATAATGCGAAGATAATTAAAATTACAATCGCTAAAGCAATACCAATTACGAAGTCCATTGTTGTAATACTGCCTATCATACCCATGTAGAAAATAATCACTTCTACACCTTCACGTAAAACAGAAATTAATCCAATTGTACCTAACAATACTAGATTACCGTTACTAATAGCGTTTTGATACATATTTTGAATCATATCATTCCAACGTTTAGCACTTGATCGTCTATGCATCCAAATACCAACGATATACATTAGAACCACTGCAATTATTCCTAGTGTAGCTTCCATTCCTTCTCGTAGTAATCCATTATTGCCTAGCGTTTGTATGAATACAACTGCTAACGTAATACTTAGTATTAAGCCTAATATTGAACCACCTATAACACTAGCTGTACCTTTATTATCTTTAACATTACGTGTCATTGTAGTTAATGTCATAATGACCAACAATACCTCTAAACCTTCACGTAAAAAGATAATCATAACATCTACAAATGTATAACCGTCTTGACCAACAGTGTCTTTGATATCATTGTTGATGTCTTTTAATCCGTCTTTAACGCGATTTTTGTTACTCTGGTCTAGAATACTTTGATAATACGGTATTTTATCTTCAATTTTAGTATATAATGAACCGTTTTTTGTTTGAATTTTCCCTTCAACATATGGCCAAATTTGAACAAATTTAGATAATGCCGCATCAGTTTGATCTAAATTATTATCTTCTATCCCTTTAATCGCTTTATCTAACTCATCATTTAGTTGCGTTACTTTATATTTACCATTATCTGAGCTGGATTGTTTTTGATCGACCGTATCAATACTTGATTTGAAGGTTGTCCAGGCATTGTCTACTTTCTTAGTATCTAAAGGTTCTTTTTGGATAGCAACACGTAGTTGCATTAAGTTAACTTCAATTTGTCCATATTTACCTTCATCATAGTTTCTTATGGCTGTTTCATGAGTCGTCCAAATTTGATTTAAACTATTGTTAATTGATTGTAGCTCTGACTCATTTTTACTTTTGATTGCTTTTTTAATAAGATCATCTTTTGCAGCAACTTGTTGCTTCAATGTTTTAATCTCACCGCTGATATCTTTGGTAGAAACTGCATCTTCATAAGCGATTAATGATTTAGTTAACTGTGATAATTTATCAGCTTTAGCATTCATTGAAGAGGCTTTATCTACCGCTTCAAGTTTTGACTTTACGTCTTTACCTTCTTTGTTATCTTTAATATTTAAAGCTTTTACTTTTTCTTTAATATCAGCAAGTGCACTTTGCTTTTCTTTTTTACTTTTATCTTTATCTTCTATAGTTGATTTTGCATCAGTTATCGCTACATACACATCACTTATTTTGCTATCATCTGCAGCACTCACTTGATGTGCTGGGACAATTCTAATAACCGTTAGAGTAAGGACTAGCGCAACGACTAATTTAGTTAAATAAGGTTTCACCGATATAGCCTCTCTTTTTTACACCTGGTAACACAAGGAAGGATGCAGAACCTCGATGCGTAATATATTCATTTAACTTATCACTGTGTCCTAAATTATTTTGAATATCAATAAATTGTTGTGTTGATTTTTGGAAACAAATAAACATTAATCCTGTTTCCAACGCACCCGTTTTGGCATTTGTTCCATCATTATAATTATATGCACGTCGTTTGATTGATGTTTTCACTTCACGTGCTAGTCGCGCATGCGCGTTTGGATCGATAACATATTGACCACTGCTATCTTTAGCGTCTAAATCTATATTGTCGAATTCTTTTTTACCGGTTAATGGTGCTCCGGATGCTCGTTTACGTCCGAAAGTAGCTTCTTGCTCTTCTAATGATGTACGGTCCCATGTTTCTATATGAATTTGAATGCGTCGAATAATGCAATACGTTCCATTTTTAGCCCAACCGTCGTCAATGAAGACATACTTTTTAAGCTCGTCATTTTTACGAGGATTAACTGTACCATCTTTAAATGCCATTAAATTTCTAGGCGTATCTTCTAGTTTGCCAGAGACAAAACCATTTTGTGACCATTTCATTTTAACAACATCTCTAAAAGGACGAATTAAGTTGTGAATCGCATGGAATGTTACTTGTGGATCATTTGAACACGCTTGAATCATAATATCTCCATCACTGTATTCATCATCTAGTTGGTCATTAGGAAAATGTGGTAAATCTTTAAATCCAGATGGGATTTTTGATGACATACCAATCTTTTTCAAAAATGATTTACTAATACCGTATGTCAATGTTAATTTACTAGCACCTAATCCGATTGATTCTCCAGTATCCACAGGGGGTAATAATTCATTTTGACTATCTTTTTCGGCAGGTGCACCATCGGTCATATTAACTGACATTTGCGTCCACTTCTTAAACATGTCTTTAATCGCTTGTTTATCTTTAGTCTTTAACTCTAATGCAACGAAGTTACAATTTTTTTGTGTCGGTGTTGTAATACCTGCTTGTACACGTCCATAAAACTCAAATGCATCTTTATCTTCATTCTCAGGTGTATCGAACATCGATTTAAATGAAAAAATACTGCCTGCCCCGCTAGCACCGATAACCACACCAGCGCCACCTATTCCTAACATTTTTAGAAAAGAGCGACGAGATACTTGGTCACTTTGATTATGATCTATTTTACTCATTCTGTAACCACAGCCATTTTACTTAGAGGTTCACCAAGTGAATTCACAGCATCTGATAGAGCTTTTCTATCTTCTTTAGTAACTGCACTATAATCTTTGAAGCCATCACCGTCTTTATACTTGTCTAATAGTTGGTTAACTTTATCAAAGTTCTTTTGAATATCAGCACTTAATTTTTTATCTTTTTTATTTAACTCAGGTTTAAACAATTCGTAGATTTTTTGTGCACCTTCGATATTAGCTTTAAAATCGTATAAGTCTGTATGTGAATAAATCTCTTCTTCACCTGTAATTTTAGATGTTGAAACTTCATTTAATAAATCAACTGATCCTTGTAACATTAATTTAGGAGTTATATCTAAAGTATCTGCTTTCGCATCTAATTCTTTAGCATCTTTTAATAATTGATCTGCATCTTTTTTAGTTGTTTCATCTATTTTATTATCTTGATAAAGTGATTTCTCGATCTTATGATAACCTGTCCATTGATCTTCTTTTTTCTCTTCTTTCATATCTGCTAAACGAGCATCAATCTTAGGATCTAAATCACCAAAAGCTTCCGCAACAGGTTCTGATCTTTCATAATACATACGTACTTTAGGATATAATTCTTTCGCTTTATCCATATCATCTGCTTTTATAGCTGCAACAAATTTTTCAGTTCCATCCAAGAATTTATCAAGTTGACCATCTGTATACTTTTCATATTCTTTAGTTGCTTTTTGTAATGCTGCTTTGTTTTCCCCTTTACTACTCTGCGATTGCTTATCTTTATTACTATTATCGTCACTATGACTATTGTTGCCACAAGCCGCTAAAAGTAAAGAAGATGCTAATAAAATAGTTGGTAATTTTTTCATTATGTATTCACCTCAATATAGTTTAGAAGATTATCATTTGAAGATGAATCGTGTAATTATGTATACATTATATTTAACACCAACTTAATATCGTTGTTATGTCGTCTTTTATATTCATATAAACACTTTTAATTTTTCAATTGATAATCATTATCAAATTTATTATAGATTTAGCCCAATAAAGTGTCAATAACAATTCAAATACATTTTTAAATAAAAATTTTTTTATTTTTTGAAGCTCAGAGACTTTTAATTTACCTTTTATTTATAAGGCTTTGAAGCATACAACTGGTTTATTAAGGGTATAAAATAACCACTAATACAATATATAAAGGAGTCACATAATATGAGTAATCAATTTAAAGCTTTTTTAGTGGATAAAAACAACGATGGAAGCGTTAATAGTGACTTTACTCAGTTAACTACTGATGATTTACCTGAAGGTGAAGTCTTAATCAAAGTTCATTATTCAGGAATTAATTATAAAGACGCATTAGCTACAACGGATAATAATCAAATCCTTAAATCTTATCCTATGGTTCCAGGTATAGATTTAGCTGGTACCGTTGTTAAATCAGAAGATCCAACAATTAATGAAGGTGAAGAAGTCATTGTAACAAGTTATGATATGGGTGTAAGTCATTATGGAGGATTTAGTGAATACGCACGTGTAAATTCCGATTGGGTAGTTAAATTACCTGATAATATGACTTTAGAAGAAGCTATGATTTATGGCACAGCAGGCTATACAGCCGGTTTAGCTATTGAAAAATTGGAAAAAGCTGGTTTCATGACACTGGAAGGTGGCAAAGTACTTGTACGTGGCGCATCTGGTGGTGTAGGTGCATTGGCAGTGCTTATGCTTTCTAATTTAGGATATAAAGTAGTTGCTAGTTCAGGAAACAAATATGCCGGTGACAAACTAGAAGCTTTAGGGGCGAATAAAATTATTGATCGTATTACAGATAATGATGAGAAGCCATTAGGTTCAAGAAATTGGCAAGCTGCCATTGACCCTATTGGAGGAAATGGAACACCTTATGTCACTAATCGTATAGATAATAATGGTGGTGTCGCGCTAATTGGCTTAACAGGTGGTGTTTCTTTTGATACAACTGTCTATCCATTTATTTTAAGAGGCGTAAGTCTAGTTGGTATAGATTCTGTATTCACACCAATAAAATTACGTGAGCGTGTTTGGAGACGTTTAGCAACTGACTTAAAATCTGACAAACTTCATGATATTAAAAAAGTCATTTCATTCTCAGAATTACCAGATGCGATTTCAACTGTTTTAAACCACGATAATTTCGGTCGTATTATTATTGATTTTGATGCATAGTTAAATCGAAAAAAACCACTAGGACAATCCAGTCTCATTATCATAGAATGAAACAATATAAATACATGTTTTTCTATGATTTCGATTTGTCCTAGTGGTTTTTATAATTAAAACACGATATACATGCCACCTGATTTTGGTTCAGTAGTCTTGAATCCAAATTTTTCGTATAGTTTGTCAGCTGGATAGTCTGCTATCAAACTAACATAAGTTCCCTTTTCAGCTACGGAATTAATATATGCCATTATTTTTTCCAAAATAACCCTACCATAGCCCTGTCCTTGATAATCTGGATCAACGGCTATATCTACAATTTGAAATGCCGTTCCACCATCACCTATAACTCTGCCCATTCCAATCAATTGTTGATCTTCATAAATCGTAATATTGAAACAGCCATTTGGTAAACCGTTTCGAGCTGCAGCTACTGATTTAGGGCTCATTCCTGCCTTAACTCTTAAGTCACAATACGCTTGAACCTCTGGTGGCTCATTAGAATATCTAATCATTATTTTCTATCCCCTTAATATAATCTTATATATATTGATTAATAACTTTTTTATTTGATTCTTTGAATACATCATTGTGACTTGAAACATATCCTTCTTTGTATGCATCAGGATCAATGTAAGTTTTAGCTAAGTTTGCGGCATTTCCAGCATCACTAAACGCGCTAGCAATGAGGTGTACTTTAGCATCATGATGTACAATATCCCCACAAGCAAAGATGCCAGGAATATTTGTTGTCGTGTTGCCAAAGCCTTTAACGCGATATTCATCGTATAAATCAAGTTTAGATGTACAGTCTTTAAGTAGTGGATTCTCATGATCAAAACCATGACTAACAATAACATCATCAAACGCTTGTGTCGTAACTTCTCCAGTCTCAATATTTTCAAGTTTTACTTCTTTAATACATTCACATTTATTGTCACCTATTAACTCTTTAATTTGTGTTTTAGGCAACAGGTTCACATTTAACGCTTTAAGTACACTTATCATTGCTTCATAGCCTTTAATGTCTGATTTTCTATAAACAAGTGTAATCGAATTTGCAATATTAGCTAAATCTCTTGCCCAATCTAAAGCAGTGTTACCCCCACCAGAAATTAGAATATCTTTTCCCTTAAATTTTGAGAAAGATTGCACAACATAATGTAAATTTGTTAAACGATAACGCTCTGCATCTTTAATTTGAAGAGGCTTAGGATTAATAATCCCTCCGCCGACAGCAAATATTACAGCTTTTGACTCATAAATTTTTCCGCTATCTGTTTCTACTTCGAAATGTCTTTCTTCTATTTTGCGTATATCTGTTACACGTTCGTTTAAATTAACTTTAGGGTTGAAATGTAAGCCTTGGTTAATCATATCTTTAATGATTTCATTGCATGGTTTAGGCGCTACACCACCAATATCCCAAATAATCTTTTCTGGATAGATTTGCATTTTTCCACCTAATTTATCTTGTACGTCAATGATTCTCACAGACATTCCTCGTAAACCAGCATAGAAACTCGCAAATAATCCAGCAGGTCCACCACCAATTATAGTTACATCTTGCATTGTTAATCCTCCCAAGATTATGTCCCATTTCGAATGATAATTATTATCATTATTTTGCCTTAATTATACTATATGTGCATATATTATTGAAGAAAATCATATCTTAATTGCAATTCTACTTTATTAGCTAAAAAAAGACTTTTCATCAATAACACGATTGTGCTATTAAAAATGAAAAGTCTAACTTCAAATCAATTAATCTCTTGGTTCTTTGAGTGCTGCTTGTCGAATTAAGAAAAATAACAATAATAATCCTGCTAGCATTCCTGTATGACCAATACCTGCAAATCCAGCAAATGCTTCTGGAGAAAAGCTTTTCCCTAATACTTGGAATGTTCCTTTCGTTACCATCATACCAATGGTTGCCAAAACACTAATGTTATAAACGATGAAGAACCAGTTAAATAAATAGTAACTACTTAATTTAAATACCTTTTCTAATGGTATCAGTATTAAAAACATAAACATACCTAAAATTAGTGTATGCGTATGTACAATAGATAATTGTGTATCACCCGTAAAATGATGTGCTTTTGTCAATTCTCTATAGTAGAACCCGCTGAAAAGTCCCAAGATCATGTAGACCAAAAATGCATATAATAATCGTCGCATAAACAATGCCTCCCTCACATTAATATTATAATTTATTATCATCAACTTTACAGTGACAATATTTGTAATATTGAGTCACTTGTTAATAAATCGAATTATGAGAGTGAGGGATTTTAACTGAGTCAAACTTGATATACAATTTAATTCAGTTTAATAAGTTATGCCTAATTACAAAGAGACTTGGTCCTGGCCTCACTCGTTACATTATTTATTTCTTGAATGTTTAAATAATGCGACTAATGATAATATAATTGCGATGATTGACACAATCCATAAAGCAATTGAGCCACCTGAAGATGTTTGTTCACTAGCAGTATCTTTTGATTTTTCATCTTTTACATCTGCTGCATTAGCATTCTTTTTAACTTCTAACGTTGGTGCTGGGTGTTCGCTATTTTCTTTTCCAGTCCATTTAACTTTATCATCGTTATCATAGGTTTGAATTGCTTTAAATGCATACTTACCTTCATCTTTAGGGCTGGCTACAACAATAGGAAAATCCATAAATTCATCTGGCCCAATGCCTTTACCTTTAGCAGTCCAAATAATTTTAGTATTGTTACCTTTTTTATCTTTATCTAACTTATACTTATAGCCCTCTACTGGTTGTATATTAACAACTTGAACTTCTTTTGGAACTTCTAATTCTACTTTTTCAGTATGATCTTTTTGTTCTACAGGAACTCTAACATCTACTTTTTCATAAGATTCTGGGTCAACTGCTTTTGGGTTTAAAGTAACATGCGCATCTGCTACTTTAAAGAAACCTAATGTAAAAAAGAGTATGAAACTTGTCGCTAATAATTTTTTTATCATCTTTTTTCTCCTTTTATGGAATACTGATTTGGCTCATAATTACTCCGACTAAAATAAGTAATATACCAATTAAAACTTCTATAATTAATGAAGATTTATTTACTCTATTACGTTTATTGAGTGCACGTGTTGTTTGCAATAATCCCAATAACATCATCATTAAAGTACCAAAAACTTTAATTAATAAGAATACCGTCCAAGTTTGCATATTTGTCCAAATTGACAAAATCTTCGTTTGATCAATAGACATTAATACACCTGAAATAATGATTATTGCTACCGCTGCAGCATTAACTTTGAATAATATTTCTCGCAATAAATCTACGGCATCTTTTTTACGTGTAAATACTGAAATCAATAAATAGCTTAATGCACCTAACCATAAACTAATACCTATTAAATGTAGTGTTCTTAGTATGATAGACCATAGTGGTACGCTTTGTGACCATGCATGCCCTGACATACTCATTGCTAGAATCATTGCAATAGATACAATCCAGTACCATGATTTCTCCATGTTTCTTAAGACGAATAAACCACTTAATACAATTAAAGCAATGGCACTTAATATGTAAGGGAATTGTGTTATTGCACTAGGCTCAAGGGATAGTATTGCATCTAATACATCCGAAGACAATGTCATTAAATAAAGTACAAGTGACATCAAGTATGCCATCATCATTATTAAGGACACTGCAATATGTCTAGGAAATACATCGAATGTAGATAGGTTATTACGTCGTGCAATACCATTTAACCAATATAGACCTACAAGAATTATCGTTGCACCTTCAGCTATGTATCTGAATAACCCAAACCAGAAATTAGGTTTTTCGTAAAATGCTGGAGATGTATCAACACCGTTAGCTGTCTTCTTACCTACTGAAAACTCAAAACGATCACTAATCTCATGACCGTCAGCAGAAACTGTATGCCATTCTAATTGCTGTGTCCCTTGTTGAACTTTATCAGTAGGAAATGTAAGTGTCTTAGAATGTCCGGTTGTTGTAGGATCAATATCTCCTACTTTATCCCCTTTATCATTATATATTGTAATACCTGAGTATTCAGCGTTAACGGGTTCATTAAATGTTAACTCTATCGTATTAGGCGCTTTCGATATAACCCCATTTTGTGGTGGTGTAGTTTTTTCCAAAGTTGCATGCGCAGATGCGACATTATGAAGAGTTGGAATTAACAATAATAAAAACATCATTATCAATGCCAAAGCTACTTTAGAACTTCGTTGTAAATTCACCATTGACGTCCTCCCATAAAATTTTGCTCATTTACTTATGATAAAATAATGCGTGCTATTTAACAATAATTATTCTAATTTGTCACTTTTTATCCAAAAATAAAAGCGAGACTGAAATCGAAATCATTTCATCGCCTCGCTCACCCAATTTATAAAATTATAGATTATAAACAACTTATTATTAGTGCTATTGCCGGTTTCAATTCATTTAGCCAGTATTTTTTCGTGCTGAAGTCACTATACTATGTTATTCCGCTTCAATTAAAGTTGCTTTATCAACTGTTAATCGATTTCTTAGTGAATACACAATAAACATAGCTAAAAATGCACATACTGTTTCAGCTATTAATAATGACCAAATGACACCACTTAAGCCAAATAAGCTATTTAAGACAAATAGAATTGGAATAATAACTGTTCCTTGTGCGATGGCCATTATTGTAGCCCCACGACCCTGTCCAGTAGCTTGCAACATGCCAGTAAATAAAAATCCAATGCCATTTAAAAGTAATGATGTCATAGTCACTTTTAAAATAAATGTAGCTAGAGTAACAATTTGAGGATCCGTACTAAATAAATGAACAATTGAATGTCCGGCTACAAGAACGACAGCCATGCAAACTGCAAATATAACAGCAATAGACACGATGACCACTCTAATGGTATCTTTCATTCTTGTTTTATTAGATACGAAATTATACGCAATTAGAGGTACAACACCTTCTGAAAGTCCCATTATGATTAGTTCTGGGAATTGAACAAGTCTAAATGAGATGCCGTAACTTGCTATCGCATAGTTACCATATGTTGCTAAGAATAAATTAACGACTAAACCAGTTACTCCCATTAGAACTACCATCAAGAAAGCTGGAATTCCAATTTTAAAAATTTCTTGCATCATTGCTTTAGTTAGTTTGGCATGTTTGATATTAAATGATAAGGTCTCATTTTTTCTAGAAAAGTAAACAATGAAAAATAACGCCGCAACAGTATTTGAAATTGCAGTACCTAATGCTGCACCTACAACATCTAAGTGCAAACCAAAAATTAAAATAGGATCTAAAATGATGTTTATACCAACGCTTGAAAGCATTCCTATCATAGAAATAATCGGTTTACCAATGGCTCTAGCAAACTGCTCTAAAACGAAAAATAGAATAACGAACGGTGTACTTAAGAATTCAATTTTCAAATAATCACTCGTATAGTTTAACGTTTCACCACTTGCACCTATAATACTAGCTATTTGATCTGTAAATGGTAAGGTTACAACAGCAATAATAAGTCCCAATACTAGACTACTATATATTGAAAAACTACTTACATAATGACTTTTAGTGTAGTCCTTCGCACCTAGCAATCTAGAAATATAAGTTCCACCACCAACACCGAATAAATTACCAAACGCCATCAATACTGCAAATATAGGTAATGTTAAAGAAATAGCTGAAATCATATGACTATTATCTAGGAAACCAATAAAATATACATTTAAGATTCCGTAAATGACACTGAGTAGTGATCCTATCATCATCGGTAATGAGAAATGCATCATCGCTTTAAATATTGATGATTCCTCAAAGTAAAATAATTGTTCGTCTTTCATTTCCATAATCTCCTTTATGTTAGACATCTAACAATTAGATATCTAACTATTAATTTAAAAATTTTGCTAGCTGAATTTCACAACTTGGTTTAAATTACAGCTAGCCATAATAATTACTTTTCTGTCTTAATATTATTCAACATGCGTTCAAATAAGTCCTTAAGTTGTTGCTTCTCACTCTCATTAAAATCTTTAACAAGAATAGCTTCTATATCATCGAAGATACTTACAAAAGATTCAACAAGTTGCATACCTTCTTGAGTTAGTTTTAAATTTTTACGTCTGGAGTCGTCAGGGTCAACCATTCTATAAATAAGTCCTTTATTTTCTAAACCCTTCAATGTTGAACTTACTGTTGATCCCTTTCTTTTAAATGTCTTTAATAATTCATTTTGTGTAATGCCTCGATCTTTGTGCCTGTACATGTAACCTAACGTATGACTTTGTTCTTGTGTAACGTTGTACTCATCTAGTTTACGGTCAGCATAATGTTTCATCTCATGCGCTAACATTCTGACTAAATATTGATACGTTGCATCCATGGTCTCACTCCATTTCGTTAGATGTCTAACGAATATAATACTCCGATTTTAATAATAGTCAATCGATATATTAAAGTTTAAATTTTCTGATTTTTTTATTAAAATAAAACCCCCGATTTAATAGCAATCTGCTAAATCGAGGGATAAAATTAAATTCTTATGATGGAATTTCAGTACGTTTATTACTATGTTTTCTTACAATAGCTGCAGTTAAACTAGATATTGCGCCAAATATAATAAAGCCAATCATCATCCATATAGTTGAATTCATTTCAATGTGACTACCCATGTAGATAATCTCTCTAAGTGTATTTGTATAGTGAGTAAATGGATCAAAGTCATAAACCCAACCTTGATAGCCTTTAGGAAGCATTTGTTTTGGTAATGTTACTAATTGCATGCTAAAGAACATTAAAATAACAAAGATTGGAATTGCTTTCATGCCTAACCACACCATGATGCCTAGAATTAATCCAATAAATCCAAGGATTGATATAGCTAAGAAGAGTGCTACTCTATTAGTATTATTGAAATCAAATCCTAATACACCATGCATGAAGTAGACATAGGCGAAACTTCCAGCAAATGCTGTAATAACTGCTAATAACATTTGGCCTAATGAAGCGATAACTCTGTGTTGAAGTTTGAAGTTATTACTTGTTCTGAAAGCAAAGAATAATAATACTGATGCTACAAGTGATCCCATCCATACTGGCATAAACATTAAGAACGGTGCGTTACCGCCACCTTGATGATCTTTTACTTTATGAATTTCTTTATTATCAACTTTAACAGGATTTGTAATGCCTTTAATATCTGAGGCACTCACTTTAACGTCTTGCTTTTCTAATGTGCTAAGACTTTGAGAAGTAATTTGTTTATTTAAATTATCTCCCATTCCATCAAGTACGTTACCAGTAATGGTAGCTGCTTGCATACTTGCACCTTTATTTACAATAGTTTTAAATGTCGCTTGTTTTACATCAACTTTTTGATTGCCCATTTTTTTCTGCATTTGTTGAACAGCTGCGGCTGGAATTTCGCCTGATTCAACTTTTTCTTTCATTTCTGCTTTTTTACTATCCATTACTACTTTTTGTGTTTTACTCATTGCATTTTTTGAAAAGTCTTTGTTAAAAATAGCTACCCCATAGTATTTTTCATCTTTAAGACCTTTTTTAATATCTGATTCTTTATCAACTTTAACCCACTTAACAGTATCAGAATCACTATCCATTAATTTATCTTCAATTTTTTTCCCGATATTTACTTTATTACCTTGAATGTCTACACCTTTATCATTGTTTACAACGGCTATTGGCAATTGCTTTGGTTTTGGATTAAAAGCTGGATAAAAAGCCAAAGAGAATATAACTAATAATAATATCGCTGCAATAGGTGCAAGCCATAATAGTTTGCTTTTAAAAATATTCATGAAATCTAACCTCCTAAAATTTATTGAACAATGTGTTGAATATTTAATACCTTGTAAATTATAATGAGATAGTCAAAAATAAACAATAATCAATTATTCAAATACCGTACGTTATTGAACAGATTGTAGATTTTTGTCTATTTACTATTAGGAGGTCGATATTTAATGAAGGAAGACAGGAGAATAAGAAAGACAAAATCAGCTATTAAACGTGCATTTACAGACCTTTTAAAAAAGAAAGACCTCGACAAAATCACTGTTCAAGATATTTCAAATCAAGCAGATATTAATCGTGGTACATTTTATTTACATTATGAAGATAAATACATGTTATTAACTGATATGGAAGATGAATACATTTCACAAATTTGGTCATCAACTCAATTTAATCAACTCGACACTAGTACACCAGAAAATACAGCTGATGATTTTATTAATAATATTTTGACCAAAGTATTACAACATATCTCCGATAATATGGACTTTTATCATACGATTCTTCAATTAGAACGTAAAAGTAGACTTGAAGAAAAAGTTCATTCCTTAATTAAAGAAAATCTGCAAAAATATATTAGTATTGACCATGAGATAGATGGTATTCCTGAAATGTATTTTCATAGTTATGTTTCAGGTGCTACTATTTCAATCATCAAATATTGGGTACAAGACGATAGTCGTATTTCTGTAAATGATTTAACAAAACATATTTTTAATATTATTTATAATGGCCCATTACGTATTATGATTCAAAATCATTATGAACGTACCCAATCCAACTGAGACTAAATGAATATGAAAGGAATCATTAGCTATGCTAACTGCATATAAACATTCAACTAACAATGACATCGTTGAAACGACTTTAGATCACTCTGCATCATGGATTAATGTTGTAGAACCTGAACGAGAAGAAATTGAACAATTAATTGAAACCTATAATTTGCCCGAGGACTTTATTCGAGATCCATTAGATGCTGATGAAAGCGCACGTATTGAATATGATGACGATACAGGCTATTCCCTTATCATCATCGACTTACCTATTGTAAGTTCTACGCATCGTCGCGTCTTATCTTTCGTTACAATCCCATTAGGAATTGTTATCGGAAAAGGACTTATTTTGACAATCTGTGATGCTGAAAATGAATTCTTAGAGAATTATGCACGACAAGATGATGTTAATTTAAATTTTCATAGTCGTTTTGCTCTAGATATTTTATTAACTATTTCAAACCACTACAACAGAAATTTAAGACTTTTAAATAAATCCCGAATCCGCATCGAACGAGAACTAAAAAATAATATTACCAATAAACAGCTTTACAAATTAATGGAAGTTGAAAAAAGTTTGGTATATTTTCTAGCTGCATTAAAAGGTAACGATACAATTATTAAAAAATTATTCCGTTTACCTGCCATAAAACGTTTTGAAGAAGATGAAGATTTATTAGAAGATTTAGTGATTGAAAATAACCAAGCGATTGAAACGACAGAATTATATACTGGCATTTTAGAGAGTATTACAACTTCGTATTCTTCATTATTATCTAACGAAATGAATAATATTATGAAGACACTTACATTATTTACAGTATTACTCACATTACCAACACTTGTGTTTAGTTTCTTCGGTATGAACGTACCGCTTCCACTCGATGAGAAAAGTTATTCATCGTGGCTCTTCATTGTAGGAATTTCACTCGTTCTTGTGACTATAGTAAGTATCTTCTTATGGCGAAAACAAAAATTATAACTGCTAATTATACAAAAAAGTCGACATTCTGCATAAATCAGAATGTCGGCTTTATTTCGTTTATTCAGCTGAAGCTTGATAAGCTTTGCGTCGAGATAAGACTAAAGTAATAGCTACAGAGACAATAAAAGCAATGAGCATGCCAATAAAGTAATGCAACCACCCAGCATTTGCTGGATTAATAGAAATAAATCCTGGTAGCCCAGCTGTACCTAAAGCGATGGCTTTAACTTTAAAGAATGAGATATAAGCTGATCCAATAGCTGAACCAATGATTGCACCTATAAATGGATATCTTAATTTAAGATTTACACCAAACATTGCTGGTTCAGTAATGCCTAATAGCGCTGATACACCAGCTGCAGATGCAACACCTTTTAATTTTTTGTTATTTTTAATAATGATAAATGCTGCTAATGCTGCACCACCTTGTGCTACGTTAGACATTGTTGCAATTGGGAAGATAAATGAACCTCCCGTTTTTGCTTGATCAGCGATTAATGTTGTTTCAACAGCGATAAAGCTATGGTGCATACCTGTTATAACAATCGGCGCATAGAATAAACCGAAGATAAACCCACCAATTGCACCACCAAATTCATATAACCATGTTAATCCGTCTGATAACCAATAACCAAGCTGTCTTGTTAATGGTCCTACAAATAAAAATGTTAGAAATGCCGTAACTAAAATAGATAATAATGGTGTTAATAAATTATCTAATACAGTTGGAATAACCTTACGTAACCACTTTTCAATAGTTGCTAAAATATATGCTGCCACCAACATTGGTAACACTTGTCCTTGATAACCTACTTGATTAATATGTAAACCAAATAAATCCCAATGTGGAATTGCTTTACCCGCTTCTACAGCCTTAGGAAAATCGTATGCGCTCATTAATGATGGATGTACTAAAATCATTCCTAAAGCTGCACCTAAGAATGGATTACCTCCAAATCGTTTCGCAGCACTAAATCCAATTAATATTGGTAATAACGTAAATGGTGCATTTGCAAAGATGTTAATCATATCTGCTAATCCAGCAAACTGACTATGAACATCTATTAAAGATTTATTATCATAAAAGAGATCTGGCGCAGTTAAAATATTATTAATCCCCATTAATAACCCACCAGCAACAATGGCTGGAATAATAGGAACAAATATATCTGAAAGCATCTTAACGAATCGTTGTAATGGATTCATGTTTCGAGCGGATTTATCTTTAACATCCGCTGTTGTAGAAGCCTCTTTCCCTGTTATTTTCTCAAGTTCATTAAATACTTTATTGACTGTACCTGAACCAATAATGATTTGATATTGACCGCCAGTTGAGAATGTACCTTTAACAACATCCATCTTCGATAAAGTGTCCTCATCTACTTTACTTTCATCATTAAGTACGAGTCTCAATCTTGTGGCGCAATGGGCCATCGCATCTAAATTATCTTCCCCACCTATAGCTTCAAGAATTTCTTCAGCCGACTTTTTATAGTTCATTAAATTTCCCTCCTATTGAATGGAACCGGTTCTATTTATTAATTTTATTGTAACCGGTTCCAAAAAATAACGCAATAACCTTTTTTATCTTCACCAATTATTCATATTTTAGATTTGTAATCTAAGTTTCTGGGAAAAACATATTAAAACTTACAAAATAAGTGAGCGAGGCGGTATTTGATGAAAGAACGTGGCTATATTGAAAAGTTATGGAGAGAAGAAAAATATAATGTCTTGTACCATAGTCAACAAGATTATAATTATATTCGTGAATTACTTAAGCAATCTCCAACTTTAAATGAAGTTCAACTAGCTATTAATGAAGCACTCCAAACGACTCCATCCAATGGTTCAATAATGAATGCATACGATCATATGTGGGGATACTTTAAACACAAAGCTAATGAAATGGAAAAAAACAAATCAGCTCAATTAAAAACTGATTTCAAACAAGATAAAGTTCAAAGTAAAGAATTGCTGATTTTTATAAAATACTTAGCCGACAAATATGAAATTTCTTACCTTCAAAAAAGTACCCTGCTTAATTTCCAATGAGAATACTTAAGGTATGAAAAATTTTATTGGCACGGAAATAAGTAGCACCTACTACGTATGAATTAAGTACTTAAAATAATAGAATTGCTACTGCTATTCGCTAAATTTATAAAACAAAAAAGTTGAGACAACGCATGTGTTGTCCCAACTTTTTTAAAATTAATTCTGTTTTTCTGTAAAATATTATTCTTGATGTTACGCCTATAATAAAATCAGTATATTAAAGGATGGTAGATATTAAAACTGTTACTTATGCATCAGTGATTTAGTAATTGGGGGAGTTAGGTTCCTTAGTAATATACATTAGCATGCTACTGCTAATACCATTGTTAATAATACGCATACATATTCTTATTCTAAGTTGAATGGCAAATCTTAGGTGTGGTGTCTGACTATTATTTAATTTATTAATTTTCAATCTCTCTAGTTGTTTAATTCATGATGAAGATGAGTTGAATTTCTATATCACCCACAAAATAATTTACTTTACTTGTGTTAGATGGAAAATTCTTGTTGTCGAGTCTAATCATTGATATAGAATTTAATAATTTTAATATGGTGTTGGTACTTGTATCATTAACTTTAATATGTTGCAGAATTTGAACTCAATGATTTAATTATAGCTTTTCTTGTTGTGGAAATACTTTATGTTGCTATTTCATGATGTTAATACAGAACTAATGAATGTAAGATTTCGAATCATTAATTAAATTAATGTAAATGATGTTTAATCAATTCTGTTTCGAAATCTATATTTATTATGCATCAAATTAAGTTGTCCCACGCTATTAAAATTTTCCAAATCAGTCACACTATATTTTCAATTTTTCCTTTAAGTTGCTTCTTTGAGAAAATTTTTATCGCTTTCACAAAATAATCGCAAAATTTTTTTATTTTTAGTTATTAATTTTTTCTTACTTTTATTTTATAATTACTTTTATTATTCACAATTCAATTGACCAGTAATGTTTAGCCAATAAATAAAAAAGCTAGGAGAACAACATACATGAGTAATTCCCTTCTATTACATGAACATTTAACAACCGCCCCTTCGCGTAATATAAATTATATTATTATATATTTCTCTTTAACTAATGAATTAACGATTACTATTAATGGTGAAAAGAATGATATTCAAAACCATATTGCTATAGTCAATCAAGGTGATTTATTTAATATCGATCATGCTAAAGATTTAATTGAGTTAAAAATCCCTATAGCTTACTTCTATATAGAAGATAATGATTTCTTTAATTGTTTCTTTGACCGTTATTTATTGCAGTCGAATCATTTTATTAAATCTCAAATTTTGCAATGCATTTCTAACTTTTCAAATAATGAAGAACAAGATAGTGAAACAGTATCTAAAATTATAAGAACGTTGTATAAAGAAGCCGTAGTTAGAAACACAACATTATATGTACCGACTATGTCTATCGATAATCAGTTACTGTCTAATATTGTCATGTTTATTAACAATAACATTACATCTAATCTATCTTTGTTAGATATTGCACAACATGCACTTATTTCAGAATCATATTGTTCTAATTTGTTTGCTCGCATATTAAATGTTAATTTTAAAGATTATTATACCAGTCTAAAAGTTAATCACTCTGTACAATTACTAATGACAACGAATCACTCTATAACAACGATTTCCGAATTATCAGGTTTTAGTAGTCACACCAATTTTACTAATCAATTTAAAAAACATTTGGAAGCGAGCCCTAAGCAATTTCGTACGACGCTAAATCAATTAGAACCCCTGCCCTCTATTTTAATAAGAAGTTCAGTTAGTCAATCTTTTTTAAATTTAATTTCACAATTTGAGTTTACGAATCATTTGACCACGGAAACCACACAAATTGATATTGCTAATTACGATCCTAAAGATCAGACGCAATTTTCAACGGCTTTTATAGATTTTCAAAACATAAATGAATTATTTCAATTTGTGTTTAATGATTATTTTGATATTGATTTATCCTATTTACCTAGACCAGCGATTTTAATTAATGATGTGAGAGACATGGTAGGTCGTCACACAAATTTAAATTTATTAAATCGTTGTTTTGAGAAATTATTTGAAAAAAATATTAGATTAGCTGTCACTATTAAAAATAATCAAGAATTTAAAATGATATACCAATTGATCATGATATTCTTACAAAATAATAGAGATTATAAATGGAATAAAAAATTAGTGAAATTCATGCTTGTATTGATACTGAAACAATGTCCATACATGATATCCACCTTGCACACCTTAAACTCAAGAATAAAAACCGTGCTATCAAATTTAGTTTAATGGTTGATGGTTTGTTAAGACAACTGGGTTCATTACAAGAAACATATGATATTATGCATCGTATGAACTTTGATTTTTACTTTGTTGATATTGAAAATATTGATACCAAGAATGTGCTTATTGATATACAACGTGGCTTTACTCACTCATCAACGCACTTTGAAAATTATTTGCGTTTTATAGAGGGATCTAATATACCATCAACTCAGTTTATTTATAGCAACCTATCATTAAAATGTTTCAAATACACTAATAATGGTACACAGTCACTTCAATTGTCAGATCTCGTATGTCATCTATATCAGTTAATGAGACACGGTGGTGGCGTTTGCTATAAATTAATAGAAACAGATCCAATGTATATCTCACTCTTTAATAATCATGGTAGTCTATTACCTATCATGCATTTATACCGATTTGTTTCTACATTTAGTAATGAGTCATTTCAAATATCAAATAATTATTTAATGTGTTACAAAGATGGGAATTATCATGTGATACTTTTCAATAAAATTAATGACCGTTATTTATCTGATAGCCAACAACACTATATCTTTGAAAATGACTTTAAAGAAAACACCCTATTTATTGTAAATACATTAAATAATGAACATGGCTCAATACAGCATTTAATTCCACAAGATAAGCGTGATGTTTACATCGAAAAAGATATTATTCAACAATTAGATAGATGTAATCATCCAAAGACTGAACTATTGATTCAAGAAAATGATTACGCCGCATTTCAAATAACGCTAAAACATGATGAAGTGAAATATATTTGTATTAAACCTTCTTAGTATACTTTTGATGTAAGTTTAAAAAAACATTATTTAGGCTATAAATAGTGTAAGGAGATGATAACTTTGGATAAACAACAAGTGATTCAATCAATTGAAAAAGTCTTAGATACTTCAAAAGTCGGCGTCTTATCAACAGCATATAATAATCAACCAAATAGTCGTTATATGGTATTTTATAATGATGAATTAACTTTATATACGAAAACAAGTAATGAGAGTACTAAAGTTGAAGAAATTAAAAATAATCCTCATGCATATATTTTATTAGGTTACAATGAAACAACAAATAATAGCTTTGTTGAAATTGAAGCAAATATAGAAATTGTTGAAGATCAAAAAGTAATTGACTGGCTATGGGAAACGCAAGATAAAACATTCTTTAATTCAAAAGAAGATCCAAATCTATGTGTGCTAAAAGTCGTACCTAAAACCATCAAATTAATGAATGATGATGACATCGATACACCTGTAACGATTACTGTATAGAATTTAAATAACTGTTTATAATAAAGAGTTTAGGACTGAGTTAATCAAGTTCTGAACTCTCTTTTTTTGATTAATTGGTTAACGCCTTTGATTTAATTTATGTCATTAAATTATGATTCAATTTAATATAGATTATTATTTTATTGCAATTTAATAGTATTTTATGTATAAAAGAGATAGAACTTTTTAAAGGAGTCTATAAAATGAAGAATAAAAAGGGTTTAGGTATCGGTATTGCACTTATTGCTATCATGTTAATTGTATGTATCGTTCTTGTTGTCATGATGATGACAGGTGGTCAAAAAGAAACGTATTATGGCTATATGAAAAACGACCATACAATTGATAAGATGGTAAATGAACAGACTGAAAAAATTGAAAAAAATGTTGAATTGCCTTCTGATAGCAAAGCTAATGTTAAAAAAGGCGACTTCGTATTTTTAGTCAAAGAAAAAGGATCAGATAAATTTTCAAGAGTATCTAAAGTAGATCACGATGACGTACCACATGGTTTAATGATGAAAATTCATGAAATGCATGATATGAAGGGTATGTAAATTACAATAAATCACTGTCAATGAAGAGAAATCTTCGTTGGCAGTTTTTTAATATCATAACGTATTAATACACAAATCTTTATAATTTTAAGCAATAAAAAAAGTATCGAGCCTATGCGCTCGATACTAAAAATGTCAGATTTCTTTTTTAAATTGATTCTAAGTATTTTTTACCTTGTTCTTTGTCATAAACCTTTTCCCATTTAGAGATAACAACAGCTGATAGTGCATTACCTATTACGTTAACACATGTACGAACCATATCTAATAAACGGTCTACACCGATAATTAACGCAAGTCCTTGTGCTGGTAAGCCCATAGCTCCTAATGTTGTTAATAATACTACGATTGAAACGCCTGGTACTCCAGCCATACCTTTAGAGGCAACCATTAATGTCACCATTAAGATAATTTGTTCTGATATAGATAAATGAATGCCATACATTTGTGCAACAAATAATGCTGCAATTGATTGGTATAGCGCTGATCCATCAAGGTTAAATGAGTAACCTATTGGAATAACAAAGGATGTGACATCTCTTGGCGCTCCGAATTTTTCCATTTTCTTCATCATTACTGGTAATACTGCTTCTGAACTTGAAGTAGAGAATGCTAGTAATAATTCATCTTTCAAAATTTTAATGATTGAGAAGATACTAATACCACAGATTCTTGCTACAATTCCTAGAACAACGATAATGAAGAACACCATCGCGAACACTACTACTAATACTAATTTTAATAATGGTATTAAAGCAGATACTCCAAAAGTCATTACTGTTGTACAAATAAACGCAAATACACCTATTGGTGCTAATTTTAAAATTTTATTAATCATCCAGAATACTGCTTCAAGCGTTCCATTTAAAAAACCTTTCACAGGATCTGCTTTTTCTCCTATTGCAGCTAATCCTAAACCGAAGAATACTGCGAAGAAGATGATTGGTAATAATTCGCCTTTAGTTAATGCTTCAAATATGTTTGTTGGTACAATATTTACAATGGTATCAATAAAGTGATTGCCATATGTAGATTGTTCTGCTGCGGATGCAGATGATTGATATTTAGAAATATCGCCTTTAGGTAATTTGTCTGGATCTAAACCAGCACCTGGTTTGAATAAGTTACCAATGATTAGTCCTAAACCAATGGCGATTGTTGTTATAATTTCAAAGTAAAGAATTGCTTTCCATCCATAGCTACCTATCTTCTTTGAGTCCCCTAAGTTAGATATAGATAATGCTAATGCACAGAATACAATTGGTATGATGATCATTTTAATTAAATTTAAGAAAACATCACCGAACGGTTTTATATAATTTGCTACGTTATCTTGTCCAAATAATAATAAACCTACAACTACACCTAGCACCAATGCGATGATTACCTGCATCGGTAAACTAATTTTTCTCTTGAACAGAGCCATGTTGAAACCCCCTTCATCTGACATCGCTTAATTATATCAGATAATTATGAAATGGGATATAAAATTTTTAAAGCTAACTATATATATACTATTCAATCAAGCTAAAATAATTAAAAATACTATAAAAAGGAGAACAGAAATCATTATGAATTCTGTTCCCCTTATTTTTCTTTACTTGTAAAATATTAATCCTCATTTAATGCGAAATTAAGGTTTAAAATTTTGGTTAAAATAATTATGTTTTGCATCTTTAATACTTTTTTTAGTTTCAGTATCAAAGCCTTCAGCAAAGATACCTTTACGTGTTCCTATAGGTTGAATGACATATGTCATATGAGGTTCATCTTTAAAAACAACTTCTTTGTAATAAACCCCTTTTTTTGCACTGTATTGTGTTTTTTCAGATTTAATATCATCACTTAAATGTTTCTGCTCTATATAACTATCTACCATTTTAATATTTCTATGACCTTGATACGTTTTCATAGCAAAAAAGAAAGCAATTGCCACTACTAATGAAATCGCCAAAATAATACAAATTCTAATCCATTTTTGTTTTTTACTCATTTTGAACTCCTTTGTACACAACCTAGTCTCATCATCTCTAGTTACTATCTAAATTATTATGAATGATAGTTAGAAAATTTTAAAGTATTTCAGTATTTCTGTAACAAAATGTCCTAACAATTTATCTCTAATTCAAAATAAATCGACACTTACATTAAACATGTAGACGTACTTTCAAATATAGTTTAAAAGGCTTTAAAAGTCCATGAAATACTATGGCAACAGTCTTGACATTACTTTTAGTTCATAATATCTTTAAATAAGTTAAGGGGGGAAATGTATGTATATTAAAGATAGTTATTTAAGTAATCAATTATGTTTTTTATTATATGTTACTTCTAAAGAAGTCATAAAAAAATATACTTACTATTTAAAAAAGCATGATTTAACATATACAAGCTTTATGGTCATCATGGCCATCGAAAATGAAGAAAAGATAAATATTAAATCACTTGGTCGTCGCGTATTTTTAGATTCTGGAACACTAACACCTCTCTTAAAGAAATTAGAGAAAAAGGGCTACGTACAACGTATGCGTGAAAAAGAAGATGAAAGAAATCTTCAAATTACACTGACTGAAAGTGGTATTAATATTAAACCTACATTGGAAGCTATCTCTGACCAAGTTTTTGAGGACTTTGATATTTCACAAGACGAAAAAGATAATCTTGTTAATAGCTTAAAACATGTTATTTCAAATAACTTCGATTATACTACTCACTAACATTTAATCCTGGCAAAAGCGAAACACTTAATTTCACAATTACTAGGCTTTATACATATTGAGACTTTTGCCATGGATTTACTATTCCGCACTTAATCTGCGCCTTATTCTTTTATAATTCCTTTCGCTTTACGTTAATCCTCTCTATTACTATAATGTACTTGAAAAGTATCATTTTACAACTATGGTATGCACGCTTAAATAAAGGAGAGACATTAGTATGAATAATAGAGAGTTTTTTGAACAATCCATTTTCAAGAATAATCCAAAAGACGTATTCCGTGATTTAGGTGAACAAGTTTTTAATCAATTTTCATCAAAAAGTTTCCCGACAAATATTTATAATCAAACAAATCAATACGTATTAGAAGCTGAACTACCTGGTGTCAATAAGTCTGAAATTGAACTTAAATTTGAACATGCGGCATTAACAATTAAAGTTCAAAAGCAGGTATCTGAACAAACTGGTAGCGTTCAATTAAGTGAACGTGCAAGTGGTGAATTAGTTAGACATTTTGAATTTAACGATATTGATAAGTCACAAATTAAAGCAAGCTACGAAGACGGGATTCTAGTTGTTATTTTACCTAAAGAAGTTAGTGCACAAGATCAATCAACAACTATTACAGTAGAATAAATAGATATACAAAATAAAATGTTAAAGAGCAATACAAACTTTGTTTAGCTTTGTATTGCTCTTTTTAATGTATAAAATTATTTTGCATATTCTTTTTTATACAAGTGTCCCATAGTAATAAATGCTAAGATACCAAATATTGCTAAAAGAATAAATGCTAAATGACTTGAACCTGTTAGACCTGTTACATAAGTAATTACTAAAGGTGGGAAGAATCCTCCTAAACCACCCATCATAGAAACAATACCATTAGCTGCACCAGATTCTTTTGCGAAGTAAGAAGGTACAAGTTTAAATATTAAACCATTACCTAAACCAGCACAGATACTGATAGTTAAACAACCGATAGTAAATAAAGCAATATGACTTGAAATTCCTAAAATAACAGCACCTATAATCATCATAATAAAGTCGATCATTAGTACTTTCACAGCATTAAATTTATCTCCAAGTATACCGCCAATTGGTCTTAAGAAAGTTGCTAAAGCAATGAATACACCTGAACGAATACCTGCATCAACTTTATCAATTCCAAAGTTATTTACTAAGTAGTTAGGTAAGAATAATCCAAATGCTACAAATGCACCAAACGTAATAAAATACCAAAGACTTAAGTAATATAGCTTATAATTCGATGATAATTTTTTAAACTGAGATGCTAAAGGAACTTTCACTTTCGGTTCATTTTTATCGCCAAAAATAAACATTAAAATTGCAAAAATAGCAATAATAATTAAGTAACTTCTTACTGTTGTTTGCCAACCTATGATACCTGCAATTGGCGGTGCTAAGAATGATGATACTGCCGTACCAATGTTACCCATACCGTAAATTCCATTCGCAAGCCCTACTTTATCTTTTGAAAAATATTTAGGTACCGATGTAACACCTACAGAGAATATCGCACCTCCAACACCTAAAAAGAATCCTGATAACATTAACATTCCTGGCGTTTGCGCTTGTCCTAAAAAGAAGATAGGAAATAATAATACGACAAAACTACAAAAGAATACCCATTTCGCACCAATAACATTTGTTAAGTAACCGAATGGTACACGTAAGATTGAACCTAATATTACTGGAATTGCCAGTATAATTGACAACTGCCCAGGATTAACTTTAATATCTTGAGAGATATATGGCATTAACGGAGAAATAATACTCCATGCCATGAAACCTACTACAAGACTTAACGTTTGTAATGTAAGTTGAAAGCCACCTTTTGTCTTATACATTTTTTCACCTTCATCATTTAATTTTCTATATCAGTAATTGTTATATAAAAGAGGTCAAAAGTTTATAATACAATCACATTACTGATTACAATTAAATTTTAGTGTAATTGTGAAAAAATGAACATAAGGACATTCCCTTATACTGACTGGGAATCCCCCTATATTTTCATTTTTAAATGCACAAAAAAACTGAGACATTGCTGAATTGTCTCAGTATCATTTTCATCATTTAAAAATCTAATAATTTCTTTTTTAATGCATATTCAACTAACTCAGGTTTAGATTTTAAATCGAGTTTAGTCATTATATGTGTTTTATGCGCTTCGACCGTTTTAACCGACACGAATAACTTTTCAGCAATATCTTTATTGCCATACCCCTTTGCAATTAAAGGTAATATTTCTAGTTCGCGCTTAGACAATATTTTAAATGGATCGTTAGTAGATACTTCATCTGAATGTTTATGATTTACAAATTCATTCACTAATGACGTTGTTAATTTCATATCTACATATGTTTCGCCCTTATAAACTGTTCGCACGGCTAGTAATAACTGTTCATCAGGTGCATTCTTTAATATATATCCTTTAGCACCATTACGAAGAACGTGGAATAGATATTCTTCATCATCATACATCGTAAGTATTAATATTTTAGTTTCTGGAAAACTCTCTGATATTTTACTAGTTGCAATTAAGCCTGATTCACCAGGCGGCATACTTAAGTCCATAATTAAGACGTCTGGCTTATGCTCCATCACCTTTTGATAAGCTTCTCCCCCATCAGCAGCAGTTGCAACCACTTCCATATCCTCTTGAAAGTTTAATATCATTGAAAATCCTGTTCTAACGACTGCATGATCGTCTGCAATTACAATTTTCACTTTATATTCCCCTAACATATTTTAGACTGGCACATCTAATGTAATAATTGTACCTTTACCAATATGTGTTTCAATATTCACTGTTCCTTTAACAAGTTCTGCTCTTTCATTCATACCATATAGTCCTAATCCCGTGCCTTGAGGTTTTAAATTAGGATCAAAGCCTTTACCTCGATCAATAATTTCAGCGATAAGGCCTGCTTCCGTTTGTTGAATCGTCACTTCCACTTCATAAACACCTGCATACTTTAATGCATTAAATATCGCTTCTTGAACAACGCGATAAACAACCGTTTCAATTTCACTATCGAAACGTATATTTTGAATATTTGATTGATAGACAACATTTAATCCATAATTATGCTCTAATTGTTTGAAATAGGATTTAAAAGCCGCTTCCAATCCTAAATCATCAAGTGATGAAGGTCTTAATTCTACTGATAGATTGCGAATATCATTGATTAAATTAGACATTAACATTTCGATATGTTCAGATTTCTCTATGAGTTGAGCCATATCTTGTTGATATTTCAATAATCTCAATTCAACATCTACATTTAACATCTCTTGAACAACACTGTCATGTAATTCTCTGGATATACGTTTTCTTTCATTTTCTTGTGCAGCTATAGTTTTACGTAACATCTGACGTTGATACATCTTTTCTTGTCGCTCTATTTGTGGAGATATATCTTGTAATGTAAAAGCGTAGATTTGTGCCTCATCATCAATACATTGATACGAAGCAGTAAATGGTTGAATTTTATTATCTACCGTCTTCATGAATACTTGGAAGTTCATATCATTAGGCTTTGTCGTATCAAGATAACAGTTAATGCAACTTTGTAATGCAAATTCGTTAGAGTAACCTTCACAACGATTACATATCGCATTGGTCATCGCACTATAATTGTTATCCTTTGAAATAATCTCTTGTGCTGCGTCATTCATCGCGATAACTTTACCATCATTATTTACAAATACGATTTTTTCACTCGTCTTTTCGTAATATTTTTTTAGTAAGTTCTCTAAATCAAGATTATCAACATCCAACATTTTAAACACCTACATTTCTTCTGAAAATGTCCAAAGTTTGCCACTAATATCCAAAGTTTCATAATCAGGAAGAGGCTTGCCATCTCTCTGACCTAAGAGTAACACACCATACACCTGATTATTGTAACACAATGGGATAGCTACCATTGCAGTTAGATTTTCGGCAATTAAGATTGGATATTTAATCTTGTCTTCTGGTGTTAAACTTGCTATTACGTCGGCAATGATCATGCGTTTTCCAGTCTTCATAACCATACCGGCTAAACCTCGCCCTTTACGCAAGATAATCATTTTATAGCGATCATTCAGGTTACCTGAGACATAATGCCATTTAATCGGTGCTGAAGTCATATGATGCTCGTAAAGTGCAACCCCTGCGAAATCATATCCTTCACTGACCCTTAGATTATTCAATTGTTGTTGGAAATCCTGTTCTTCAAATACTGGATTCGTAATCACATTTGAATCTCCTCTCATACTCATGAACGTGTTTTATGTTTACGATAAACAATATATCTACGATTAGTATACGATAGCGGTACACTCCAAACATGAACTAAGCGAGTGAATGGCCAACAAGCTAAAATTGTAAACCCAAGTAAGATGTGAATTTTAAAAGATAAAGGAACACTCGTCATCAGACTCGCATCTGGTGAAAATGTAAATAAGTGTCTAAACCATATAGATATCGTTTGACGATAATCAAAATCACTTACCATCGCATTCGTAACTAATGTTGAATAACAACCCATGAAAATAATTAATATTAATAAGAAATTTACAAATATATCAGAAGCTGAACTTAGCTTTCTAACATTTTTAATAGTAATTCGTCGTGCTGTTAATAGTAACATACCAATAAACGTCATTATACCAAAGATACTACCGATGTATACAGCACCAAAATGATACATTTCCTCGCTTACACCTAATCCATCAATCCATTTAGCTGGTATAGCGAGACCTACGACGTGACCAAAAAACACCGGGATGATGCCCAAATGGAATAATAAGCTACCCCATTTTAATTGTTTTTTCTCTAAAAATTCACTCGATTTAGCAGTCCATGAGAATTGATCATATTTATAACGAGCGATGTGTCCAACAATGAAAATGGCTACACATAAATATGGAAATATAATCCATAAAAATTGATTAAGCATGAGATGTCACCTCATTTGGAATTTCTAGACAAGCTTTTAATGTATTTCTTAAAGCACGTATCACATAAGCATAAGGATTGTTATCTTGAGCTAAATGATTTGCCATTTCATACGTACCGTCTTCAATAATCATAATAACTAGTTCAATATTACCTTCTGCTCGTGGATCATTTTGCCATGATGCTACGTGTAAGAATTGGAGCATCAATGGTAGATAATCTGATAACTCGTTATCTACCATTTTCAACCCAAACATTTCATATAACACTTTAAGTTTAGCCAACATTTGGCCTCTTTCTTTTTGAGTATCAAATTTGTTGTAAGTCATATAAAGCGGTGATTTCTTATTAAAATCAAAGGTATCTGTATATATTGCTTTAATTTCTGACAATGTGAATTGATGCATAATCTCTCTGTATTTTACTAAATCATCATAACCAGGATGAGAGGGTTCAATCGTTTCTTCAAATGTTTTTGGATGAAACGTTAATTTCTCTGGGAAATTAAGCTGCTGAGCGATATAACCAAAACTTTCTTGATAATAATGAAATTGTTGTAAATTAATCACGGAAAATCCCTCCATAGAAATTCTCATTATAAATTTCTTGTCCTGTTTTTCCTGAACCTACCGGAACACCACAGCCTTCACAATTGTCTCCGAAGTATTCGCCACCATACCCTTGGCTACCTTGCGCATGGTACGTATCTAAATATGTTTCTTTATGTGATGTCGGTACAACAAAGCGATCTTCATATTTTGCTAAACCTAATAAACGATACATATCTTTAGTTTGAATTTCTGATAATCCAAGTCTTTCTAATTTAGAAGTATCAAACTCTTTACCAGTAACTTGTGAGCGCATGTAACTTCTCATCATAGCCATTTTTTGTAAAGATTCCTTAACAGGTTGGACATCTCCGGCAGTAAATAAATTAGCTAAGTATTCTATTGGTAAACGCATTTCTTCAATAGCTGGGAAAATCATATCTGGGTTTTGTCCTGCATTTTTACCTTCAAAATAACTCATAATAGGACTTAATGGTGGGCAGTACCAAACCATAGGCATTGTTCTAAATTCTGGATGTAAAGGAAATGCTAATTTATATTCAATTGCCAGTTTATACACTGGTGAATTTTGAGCTGCTTCAATCCATTCATAGCTAATGCCATCTTTTTCAGCTTGTTCAATCACTTCTTCATCAAATGGATTTAAGAAAATATCTAATTGTTTTTCATATAAATCTTTTTCATTTTCAGCTGAAGCTGCTTCATGAACTCTATCGGCATCATATAATAATACACCTAAATATCTCATTCTACCTGTACATGTTTCAGAACAAACAGTTGGTAATCCAGCTTCAATTCTTGGGAAACAGAATGTACATTTCTCAGCTTTGTTTGTTTTCCAGTTGAAGTAAACTTTTTTATAAGGGCAACCAGTCATACAGTAGCGCCAACCACGACATGCATCTTGGTCAACTAAAACAATACCATCTTCATCACGTTTATACATTGCGCCAGATGGACATGAAGCTACACAACTAGGATTTAAACAATGTTCACAAAGACGAGGTAAATACATCATAAATGTTTCATCAAATTGGAATTTAATGTCTTCTTCAATTTTTTGAATATTTGGATCTTCTGGACCAGTAATATGTGCACCGGCTAAGTCATCTTCCCAGTTAGGCCCCCACTCAAGATTAAGTTTCTCACCTGAGATAAGTGAGTGCGCTTTAGCAACAGGAGAATGCTTACCTTCTTTAGCAGTAGTTAAATGTTCGTAATTGTATGTCCATGGTTCATAATAATCTTTAATAAGAGGCATATCTGGGTTGTAAAAGATTTTACCTAACGCCATTTTTGTCCAACGACTACCAGATTTAAGTTCTAATTTTCCTTTTTTATTTAAGACCCATCCACCTTTATAATGTTCTTGGTCTTCCCATCGTTTCGGATATCCTACACCTGGTTTAGTTTCTACGTTGTTGAACCACATGTATTCTGCACCTGGACGGTTAGTCCAAGTGTTCTTACATGTTACGCTGCAAGTGTGGCAACCTATGCATTTATCTAAATTTAACACCATTGCAATTTGCGCTTTAATCTTCAAGCCAATTTACCTCCTTCATCTTTCTCACTGCTACATATACGTCACGTTGATTTCCTATTGGTCCATAATAGTTAAAGTGATAACTAATTTGTGCGTAACCACCTACAAGCTGTGTAGGTTTCAAATGAATTCTTGTTGGTGCATTGTGTGAACCGCCACGAGTATCTGTAATTTCTGATCCTGGTGTTTCAATGTGTTTATCTTGTGCATGATACATGAACATTGTTCCTCTTGGCATACGGTGTGATGTGACTGCTCTTGCAGTTACAACACCATTTCTGTTATAAACTTCTAACCAATCGTTATCATTAATGCCGTGCTCTTCAGCATCCTCATTAGATAACCAAACGACTGGACCACCTCTAAATAATGTCAACATACGTTCATTATCTTGATATGTTGAGTGTATATTCCATTTACCATGAGGTGTTAAATAACGTAATACTAATGCATCCTGTCCACCTTTAACTTGTTTATCTCTAGTACCAAATACCATTGGTGGTAATGTTGGTTTGTATACTGGTAAACTTTCGCCAAATTGTTGGAATACTTCATGATCGATGTAATAACTTTGTCTACCTGTTAATGTTCTAAATGGTACGAGTCGTTCTATATTAGTTGTAAATGGAGAATATCTACGTCCATTTTTGTTTGAACCAGGGAACACAGCTGTTGGTATAACTTCGCGTGGTTGTGATGTAATGTTTAAAAATGAAATCTTTTCAGATGCACGTTCTTTTGAAATGTCTTTTAATTCCATTCCTGTTTGATTTTCTAAATCTTCGTATGATTTTTGTGATAATTTGCCGTTAGTAGCTGATGATATATTTAAGATTGCATCTGCTACTTTTCTAGCAGTATCGATACGTGGACGATTATTTCTGACTGATTCAGGGTCCTCATCATTCCAAGTACCTATCATACTTTTAAGTTCTTCATATTCATCTTTCACGCTGAAGCTTACGCCATGTGCACCAACTTTTCCTTTTTCAAGTAATGGACCTAAAGTCACATATTTATCGTAAATTTTAGTGTAATCTCTATCTACGACTGCGAAGTTTGGCATTGTTTTACCTGGAATGGCTTCAACTTCTCCTTTAGACCAATCTTTAACAATACCGTATTCTGAGCCTAATTCCTGTTTAGAATCATGGCCAAGTGGTGTCGTTACAACATCTTTAAATGTTCCTGGCAAGTAATCTTTCGCCATTTCTGAAACAGCTTTACTTAATGTTTTATAAATATCCCAGTCTGAACGTGATTCCCATAATGGATCAATCGCTGGATTAAATGGATGAATGAATGGATGCATATCTGTTGATGACAAATCGTGTTTTTCATACCATGTTGCAGCTGGTAATACGATATCTGAGTACAATGGTGTCGCAGTCATTCTGAAATCTAGTGACACTAGTAAGTCTAATTTACCTTCTGTATCTTCACGCCATTGAATTTCTTCTGGTTTGTCTTCTTCGTTAGGTTCAGCCATTAGTCCTGAACGTGTACCTAATAAATGTTTCATAAAGTACTCTTGTCCTTTGGCAGAACTTGAAATTAAATTTGAACGCCATACGAATAATGTTTTCGGATGGTTCTTTCTTAAATCTGGATCTTCTATCGCAAATTGAGTTTCTCTATTTTTAACTGATTCGATTGCTCTATTTAATATCGCTTCATTAGAGTCATCGCCGGCATCTTTTGCCTCTTCTCCGAATAACAAACTATTCTTATTGAATTGAGGGTATGACGGCAACCAACCTAATCTAGCAGCTGTGACGTTATAGTCAGCTGGGTGTTGATGTTTAATATTATTAGCTAATGGAGATTTTAATTTATCAACATTAGATTCCTCATATTTCCATTGATCAGTCGCAAAATAGAACCAACTTGTACCATTTTGCAGACGTGGTGGTCCTTGCCAGTCTTTCGCAAAGGCTACTGTATTCCAACCTTCAATTGGGCGACATTTTTCTTGTCCAACGTAGTGTGCCCATCCACCACCGTTAACACCTTGACAGCCACATAAAAGAACAAGATTTAAAATCGCTCGATAAATCGTATCTGAATTGAACCAGTGGTTAATACCAGCACCCATGATTATCATTGAGCGTCCTTTTGTATCGATTGCATTTTGCGCAAATTCTCTAGCTACTTGTGTTACTAATTCTGGTTTAATACCAGTTACTCGTTGTTGCCATGCAGGTGTATATTTTGATTCAGCATCGTCGTATGAAGTTGCTTCTAATTCATGATTAAATCGTTTAATGCCATATTGACTTGTCATTAAGTCATATACTGTCGCTACATACACTTCTTTTCCATCAGCTAATGTTACTTTTCTAGCTGCTATTGGTCTTTCAAAAATACCGTCACCTTGACTATCAAAGTAAGGGAATTGAATCGTTTTTAGCTCGTATGTGTCGTCTGCCATTGACATCGCTGGATCAATCTTAGAACCATCTTCATTTTCTAATTTTAAGTTCCACTTCTTGCCTTCTTCCCAGCGTTGACCCATTGTGCCATTAGGTACTACAAACTGATTACTATTCATATCGTGAATGACTGGTTTCCATTCGCTATTTTCACTTTCCATACCTAAATCACTTGCACGTAAGAATCGTCCTGCTTTATAGCCATTGTCATCTTCGTCTAACATAATCACGAAAGGCATATCTGAATATTGTTTTGAATAGTTAATGAACATTTCACTAGGATTATCTTGATAGTATTCTTGTAAAATAACATGTGTCATTGCTTGTGCTACTGCTGCATCAGTACCAGGATTAGGCGCTAACCAGTTATCCGCGAATTTAACATTTTCTGCATAGTCAGGTGCTACTGAAACAACTTTAGTCCCTTTATATCTCACTTCAGTCATAAAATGAGCATCAGGTGTACGTGTAAGTGGTACGTTTGAACCCCACATAATAATATATGAAGCATTGTACCAATCACTTGATTCAGGTACGTCAGTTTGTTCACCCCAAATTTGTGGTGACGCAGGCGGTAAATCAGCATACCAATCATAAAAACTTAACATTTCTCCACCGAGTAAGTTGATAAATCTTGCCCCTGCAGCATAACTTATCATTGACATGGCAGGAATTGGTGTGAATCCTGCGATTCTATCTGGACCATCCTTTTTAATTGTATAAAGAATTTGTGCAGCAATAATATCTGTTACATCTTTCCAGTTAGCTCGAACATGTCCACCTTTACCACGTGCTTGTTTATATGCTTTTGCTTTCTCTTCGTCTTCAACAATAGATGCCCACGCTGCAATACGATTTCCATTATTTTCTTCTAAAGCAGTATTCCATAAATCTAATAATTTACCTCTAATGTATGGATATTTCACACGCAGTGGACTATATTCATACCAAGAGAATGACGCACCACGTGGACATCCACGAGGTTCAAATTCTGGCATATCAGGCCCACAACTTGGATAATCGATTTGTTGATTTTCCCAAGTGATTACGCCGTTTTTAACAAATACTTTCCATGAACATGACCCTGTACAGTTAACACCATGTGTTGTTCTAACTACTTTATCGTGACTCCATCTTTCACGGTACATTTTTTCCCATTCTCTACTTTTGCTCTCAAGAACTGACCAGTTACCATTAAATGTCTCAGTTGGTTTGAAAAAGTTTAATCCAAATTTTCCCATCTATATGAATCCTCCTACCGTTAAAGGTATTAACTTATTCCGATTTGCCGTTTTACTTTTGAATTTATAATGATTGTACAATTTTTCACATTCATTAGGTATTAGGGAATGTCCTAATTCGCATGGGGGAATCCCTAAAAAACAAAAAAGCAGGTAGTGGTACATAACGTTCTAAGAATTCGTTATACCACTCCTGCAAGGATGACTTATAAATTAATATATTTAATTTTATTGTTATTGATTATTTGTGTATATAATTGTTGTTGTGATGGATGGTAACTTTCATCAACGTGCACTAAACAACGATATCCTGTTTCAGATAATTCTTCAGCTTTTAATAAAGCATCTTCTTTCGAACCTTTTATAACATACAATGAATCATCTAAATTTCTTTGATGCTCTTGTTTCAACACTTTATCATTATCAATATGGTCAACAATAGCGCCTAAAATACAAATTCCTGGTTCAACTTCAAGTTCATGTTGTTGTAATTGATGCTCAATGGTGCTTAATTTACCAATGATGACGCGTTGGTTATGACACGTAGCATTAAACACAATTGCTATCGAATAGTCCTCTGAAGTATAAGCTGTGATTTGATCAATGATACGGCCCAATCGCTTTATCCCCATATAGATGGCTAATGTCCCACCATTAATCAAATTACGTATATCTGTTTCTTGATTGATTGAATCTTTGAAATGGCCTGTTGAGAAGGTCACACTAGGCGCTACTGATCTCATTGTTAATCCTAAATCCATTGTTGCAACAGCTGCACTTGCCGAAGTTACACCAGGAACAATTTCATATTCGATACCATAGTCTTTTAAAGTATTGACTTCTTCAGTAACACGACCGAATATTGCTGGATCGCCACCTTTGAGACGAATGACTGTTTGATACTTTTTAGCCGCTTCAACGATTTTTAAATTAATTTCGTCTTGTTGTATATGTTTAGCGTAAGGCTTTTTACCTACATCAATGAATTCCGCATCAGCGGGTGCATATTGAAGTATGAGTGGGTTTACTAAACGATCATATAGAATAACTTCAGCTTTCTTAATACATCGTTCTGCTTTTTTCGTTAATAGATTAGGATTACCAGGTCCAGCACCTATCAAGTAAACCTTTGATTTTTCATCTACAGACATACATAAACGTCTCCATCGATGACTTCAACTTGATATGTTTCAACACATCCAGTATCAGGTTCTTGTACCTCGCCACTTCTCAAATCAACCTTTTGATCATGTAAAGGGCAATAAACGTAGTCGCCACTTACTGTTCCTTCTGATAATGGCCCTTGTTTGTGAGGACAAATGTTATTAATCGCATGAATGTCTCCACTTTCAGTTAAGAAAATGCCAATTTCTTTACCATCAACAATCACTTTTTTTCCAATCAATGGTGTTAATTCTTCTAATGTCGTTACTTTAACTTTTTCCATAGATTTCATATGTTACACCCTCTCAACTTCAAAGATTTTTCGAGCTTCTTTATCTTCAACGATTGCTTCCCAAGGTTCGCCATGTCCATCAATCGCTTTTTTAGCATCCATAATTCTATCGAATAATTCTTTTTGACGTTCAGGATCCAGTAGTACTTCTTTAACATTTTCAAAGCCTAAACGATTTAACCATGGTGCAGTTCTTTCTGCATATATACCAGTTTCACGATAATACTGCATTAACGCACCACATAATTGAATTACTTCATCTTCAGTTTCAACGGTAGTTAATAATTTACCAACTGTAACATCTGTACCTCCGTTACCACCGATGTATATTTGATAACCATTTTCTACTGAGATAACACCGAAATCTTTAACTCCTGATTCAACGCAACTACGTGGACAACCAGATACACCCATTTTAAATTTATGTGGTGTGTCAATGTATTCGAATGTTTTTTCTAAACGTATGCCTAAGCGTGTAGTGTATTGAGTACCGAATCGACAGAATTCTTTACCTACACAACTTTTAACTGAACGTGTTTTCTTACCATATGCTGAAGCTGAACGCATACCTAAATCTTCCCATACTTTAGGTAATTCTTCTTTCTTCAATCCATATAAACCTACACGTTGAGAGCCTGTTACTTTAACTAATGGAACGTTGTATTTTTTTGCAACTTCACCTAATCTTATTAATTGGTCAGCATCTGTTACGCCTCCACGCATTTGTGGAATAACAGAGAATGTACCATCATTTTGAATATTTGCATGATAACGTTCGTTTGCGAAGCGTGATTCTTTTTCATCTTGATGGTCATGTGGGTATACCATATTTAAATAGTAGTTTATTGCTGGACGACATTTTGGACAACCATTTTTATCTTTAAAGTCTAGTACGTGACGAACTTCTTTAGATGTTTTTAGACCTTTAGCTCTTATTTGCGTAACAATTTGATCACGTGTTAAATCAGTACAAGCACAAATTCCGGTAGGTTTCGCTGCTACAAAGTCATCACCTAATGTGCATTGTAATAACTCGCCAATTTGTCCTTTACATTTACCACATGAATTACCCGCTTTAGTTGCTTTCGTTACTTCTTCCACTGATGTTAATCCTTTAGTCGTAATCGCATTAACAATCGTACCTTTATCTACACCGTTACAGCCACAAATAGTTTCATCGTCTGGCATATCAGCGATAGAAGTTACCGCTTCTTCTCCACCTTTGTACAATAATGATACTAATGTATAGTCTTCTAATGATTCATGTTTTTTCATCATATTATAGAATCTTGAGCCATCATCTGTATCACCATATAATACTGCTCCGACAACTTGACCATCACTCAAATAGACTTTTTTATAAATATTATCGACACTGTTGAAAATTTCAATACCATGGACATTCTCATTTTCAACAATTTGCCCCGCACTATATAAATCACAGCCAGACACTTTTAATGAAGTGAAAGTTGTAGAACCTTTGTACCCTTCTGTTTCTTTTCCAGTTAGGTAGTCAGCTAACACTTTACCTTGTTCATAGAGCGGTGCGACTAAGCCATATACTTTGCCGTCATGCTCTGAACATTCGCCAACAGCATAAATATTAGGGTCTGATGTTTGTAAATAATCATTAACAACAATACCTCTATTTACTTCTAGACCTGCATCACGTGCTACTTGAGTAAATGGACGGATACCGACTGCCATGACCACTAAATCAGTTTCGATTATTCTTCCATCCGCCAATTTAATCGCTTCTACATCATCTTTACCAATAATTTCTTTAGAGTTCGCTTGTAACTCGATATTCATACCTTGACGTTCTAAATCCGCTTTAAGCATGCCGCCAGCTTTACGGTCTAACTGCATTTCCATAAGCCATTCTGCTAAGTGTAATACAGTTACTTCCATACCTTGATCCATTAAACCACGTGCACATTCAAGTCCTAATAATCCGCCACCAATAACGACAGCTTTCTTTTTCGTTTTAGCGATTTCAATCATGCGTTCAGTATCTTCGATTGTTCTCCAACCTATAACACTTGGTAAATCTGATCCAGGTATCGGTAATACGAAAGCACTAGATCCTGTTGCAAATATACAAATGTCATAATTCACTTCAACACCTTTTGATGTTGTTACTGTTTGTGCTGAACGATCAACCGTCTCTACTGGGTCGTTGACGATGAGCTGAATGTTGTTCTCTTCATACCATTCATATGGATTCATTATTGTTTCTTCTACAGTCATTTTCTTCTGTAATATATTTGATAACATTATTCTGTTATAGTTTGGATAAGGTTCTTTCCCAATAATTGTAATGTCAAATTGTGAATCTGAACGCTCTAGAATTTCTTCTATCGTTCTTAATCCCGCCATGCCGTTTCCAATCATCACTAATTTTTGTTTAGTCATAAAATATGCCCCTTTTATCACTTAAAATTTACTTATTTTCCATTTGCAATTTTTGTTTTTTTAAAATGTTTGATATTCAACATTTGTTTCTTCACTGCTATTCTATAACAGATTCCACTTAAAATGTGATGATTTTCACAAATAAATTAAAAATCGGGGAATTCCCTAATATATTCAATAATTTGTCCAAATACAATAAAAAACTGAGACAACATTGTGCCTCAGCTTATAAATCCTAATTAAATGTTAATTGCTTTAAACGTTCACTAATAATTCCCTTTAATATGTTATCGAAATTAATAGACGGTGTAATGTGTAGCGTACCCTGTATATCCATTTCTGTAATGAGTCGTTTTACTTTGTTTACTAGTCGCCCATCATATAAAAACATTGGCACTACAATAAGTTCATCATACTCATTCGAAAGTTGATCCAAGTCATTTCTAAAAGTGATGTCACCATATAGCGTACGACAATAGATAGGTACAGGTTGATTCATTTTTTCACTAAATTCCTTTAACTCATCATGTGCTTTCGTATATGAGAAACTACCATGTGCGATTAATACAATCGCATAATTAGAGGAGGTAGAAATTTCAACATCTTGAATACGTTTTTCAACTAAATTTACCATATAGGCATGCGTACCAAGCGGTTCACTAATTTCGTAACTTATTTCAGGATGATCTTTTTTGATATTTGATAAAATTTCAGGAACATCAACGATATAATGCATTGCCGAAAAGATCAAAAGAGGTACAACTTTAAATTGAGTTTCACCTTGCTTTATTAAACGACCAATCGTGTTTTCAATACTCTTTTCTTCACTTTCAATAAACGCTAATTCATATTCATACGTTTCATCACTTAATAAACGATCTAAGAATTCCCCCAACGCTTTATTTTGATCACCTTTTCTCATGCCGTGTGCCACTAATATATTCGCAACCAATCGCTTCATCCCCTTTATATAAGACTTTAGTACTTTTAAAAATTTGGTCATAAAATGCTTTAATGTTGATTAAAATGATATGTTTTAATCATAATTTAGTCAACTTTTTCAATAATGTGGTTGAATTAATTCATTAAAAAAAGGTTCTGCTATCTACTCATTTAACTTAGTGATAACACAACCCTATTATTGATTACTTAGCCTTCATACTATCACGTGAACCATTTAAATACGCATATACTAAACCAATAAATATACCTCCACCGATATAGTTACCAATTAAAGCAAACACAATATTTTTAATAACACCTAACCATGATAGTGCATCTAAATTATAGAACACCATACCTGCGTACAAACCAGCATTGAAGACAACGTGTTCATAACCCATGAATACAAACACAACAACACCTGCAGCAATAAAGAATGCTCTTGCCAGTCCTTCTTTAAATAACATAGACACGTATATACCAATATTAATAAAGAAATTACAGAAGATTGCTTTAATTAAAATATTTAACCAAGTTGATTCTACCGTTTTCATATGTACTGTCTTACTTAAGCTGGCAATCATTTCTGGCGTCATAATATGCGTCCCTTTCATTAAAAAGAATAATATGAATCCACCAATAATATTCCCTATAAAACAGAATAAGAAAATGAACAACATCTTATTAATAGTAATGGCTCTATAATACCAGCCGACTGTTAAATACATGAAATTACTAGTTAGTAATTCTGAGTTCGTCAACACAATTAATACTAAAGCTAAACTAAATGCAATCGCACCTAGCAAATTAACTAAACCTTCATTAGTGCCTGCAAACTGTGTTTTAATTGCCAACATAAATACCGTTACGATTGCTAATAAAAACCCTGACATAATTGCTTTCAATGCATATCTACCAGGCGTTTTTGTAGCCATAATTTCTTTCGTCTGTACCTGCCCAACAGCAACTTCTACAATATCACGCGTTGCATGGGTGTCCTCAACCGTTTTATTGTTCTTCAACATATGTATGCCCCCTACATCCTTTCAAGTTATGTTTCAATTATATATTTTTTAAGAAAACATGAATAGCTTAAATTTTTTAGGTAAAAAAAGTGAGGTAAAATCGTATCATGTAGACACGATTCTACCTCACTTAGTAATTCACTATTTATGTGCTTTAAGTCTTGATAAATAGCGTAAACCTGTAGCAAAAATGCCATAGCCTAGCGCTGTTCTTAAAACATATTTAATTGCACTATTATCAATTGCCTTTGAATTGAGTAGTACTGTAGGTATTAATGTACTAACTGAAAATAAAGCAAGTACTTTTAAATATCTTTCTTTCATATCATCAACCTCATTTCAACTACATTATAACTTAAATATAGTTAAATTTTTTGACATACTTATGACTTTTTTTGTTTCAATAATGAATCAAGTTGGTCCAATGTAGAATTCATTCCCGCTTCTACACCCATATCAAGTGCTTGTTGCGCCGCATCTTTTGTTGGAAAGATAGAAGTTGACGTTACAAGCGTGCGTTGCGCTGATTCTGAAGTGAAATCAATCAAAATTTGCATCCCAGGTAATGATGTATCTTTCTCACCTTGAGATGTAGCAAAGAAATCTAAGTATTCAATATGATTAGGTTTATCCACTTTTTTATATTCAGTCAATGTGTAACTTGTTTGTTCTGGCATTTCTATCGCAAAGAAGGCATCACCACCGGCTACTGGGTTAAAACGATAAACTTTTGTTTTACCTCCTTGAGGATGAAACCATTGTTCGAATAACGTCTCCGTTGTGTATGCCTCGAAAACTTCATTTATTGGCGCCTCAAACGTTCTATTAAATATAATTTTATTATCTTTTAGTTGAATTGACATTTAAATCCCCCTATCTATTTGTTAAAAGCTCTCTATGAATTTACCAGTTATTGTTTTTAATTACAAAAATATAAAAGCTCCCTTCAAAGTTTACATTCATTAATGTCTACTTTGTAGGGAGCCATATGAGTATTTTTAGTAAGTAGTATAACTAGTGATTAGTCTTCAAGTGGAAATTCTAAATCAAATTCAACATTTAAGTCTTTTCCTAATAAGAAACCACCAGTTTCAAGTTGTTGGTTAAACGTAATGCCATATTTTTCACGGTTAAGGCTTCCAGTAATTACTAACCCAGCAGTGTTTTTACCGTTTAATGGATTTAAACTAGTACCTTTATAATCTAAATCAAAAGTTTCTTCATGTGTTTGATCTTTCATAGTTAAGTTACCAGTAACTGATTTATCATCTACTTTAGTAATTTCAAATTTAATTTCTGGGTAGTTTTCAGCGTCTAAGAAATCTGCGCTTTTAAGATGATTATCACGATCTGCTACTTTAGTATCAATTGAATTTGCTTTAACAGTAAAAGTACCTTGTAATGAACTTAAATCATTGAAATCACCTGAAATGTTAGCGTCAAATTCGTTAAAACGTCCTTTAACATTTGATACAACTAAGTGTTGAATAGAAAAGTTAACTCCTGAATGTGCTGGATCTAAATTTAAATTAGCCATGTGTACATACCTCCATTATTTAAATTATGAAACTACGTAGCTGAAAATCAGTACTATAGTTTGTATAATTATTATACTTAGTATAATAAAACAACTTCAGTGAAAATACAAGTAAAAAGACTCAAATTTTAAATTTATTAATGTGCTAACATTTCTTCTTTAATTTCGTCTTTATCTAATGAGGCAGGATAATACGTTGGCCAATGATCCATTTCTTTAAGTAATGTTTCATTGTTGTTACCCATAAAAATGTGGAAGTGTTCTGCTTTCTTAGGTGCGATATTATGATCACTAAACTGAACGTACTTCGGTAATGTTTGCTTGTCAGAGTGCTTCAATTTAAAAATAAATCTAACTCCACGATTACCTTTCTTATAATCTAGGATTTTTTTACCAACATATTCATACGTTCCAGTAACCTTCTTCCCATTTTTTTCAAAAGTAATGTTATCACCTTTAATATTTATGTTAGAAACGTCAGTTTTGTAACCTTTCTCATAGTATTTTTTATACTCTTTTGCTGTCATAGTGCTATCTTCTTCGGATTTATGTTTCATAACATCATCTAAATCACCATTTTTTAAATAGGGATAAACTGATTGCCATTCACCTTCATAATCTGATAGCTCACGATCTTTAACTTGCTCATCTTTAAAATAACCATCTGAAATTGCTTTGTCATGCTTATGTTCAGCTTTGTCATCTTGTACTTTAATATTGGAATCCAATGCTTTATCTAAAGCTTCAATATTTTTGTTCATTAAAGTTTGATAATTCATTGATGTGTCTTTAGATAGTTCTTTATTTAGTGACTCCATATTATAGAATTTTAATGGCTTGGCGTTGGTTTCTTTTCTGATTGTCTCAGTCACTTTATTGGCAACATTATCTTCATATAATATGTATTTAACATTTTTATCATTAATCTCTTTAACTAATTGTGTAAGTGCTTTTTGAGAAGGGTCTTCAGCGTTCATATTTTGAATTCCCTTTTGAACAAAGCCATAGCGATCAGCGAGATAACCTAAAGATTCATGTGAAATAAATACAGCATTACCTTGTTTATCTTTAGTAATGTCTTTTAATTTATTGTCAATGTCATCTAACGATTTTTCTAATTTTTTAAAATTTTTCTCATATTCATTTTTATGCTTTGGATCTTTAGCTACTAACTGATCTTTAATTTCTTTAGCAAAGATTTTATTTTTCTCAGGATCTAACCATACGTGTGGATCATATCCGCCATGATGATGGTGTTCGTGTCCATGTGAATCCTCGTGTTCTTCATCACCGTGTTCATGTTGATCTGTTAGTAGTGTTGATTGATCTAGTTTATCTTGTAATGAAACTTTCTTTTTATCATTTTTAATTGTGGCTGCAACTTTCTTAGCGACTGGATCTAAATCATCACCTGTATATACAAATAAATCAGATTGATTAACCTTTAGCATGTCTTTCTGAGTTGGTTCATAATCATGTAGGTCTGTACCAGCAGGATAAATAGACGATACATTAACATGATTACCACCTATTTCCTCTATAAAGGATTGCAAAGGATATACAGTTGTAGACACATTCATTTTGTTATCACCTTTAGAATCTTTATTAGAACGATCTTCCTTTCCACAAGCGACTAATATAAATGCAATAATAGTTATTAAAACAGTAAGACTTAAAAAGCGTTTCATTTTATACCTCCTAAATAGTAATAATTACGATTTAAAAGTATAACTTCATTTGTATAAAATTACAATAGTTTTTTAATGTTTTTTATTTTCAATTTAATAAAAACCATCTTTTATTAAAATTATCTATCATTAATTAAGTTACTACCTTTCTAAATTTAAAAAAGAAGAATCATAGTGAAGTACACTACAATTCTTCTTCGAATCAACTTTATTAAATTTATTTCACTTCTCTTTAGTGGTTACAATATAACACAAAATGAATGTCAGCGTTATTCACTATGACATCGTGACTATAAGTATTTCTTCCATTCTTCGACTTTATAAGGATCTTTCACTTTTTTTCCATTTATAAAAACTGTTGGAACAGTATCAATATTATTATCTTCTGTTAGTTCTTTTTGTTCTTCTGCTTTTTTCCAAGCTTCACTGTTCTTAGTCTTATACTGCTTTTTAATGTCAGATTTTTGTTGCGTCGTAATATCTAACTTATCAATTTCTTTATCAAGAAATTGTTCTGTTAACCACTTTTTATCCTCGTCTTTTTGATTCTCGAATACGTTACGTTGAAAAGTTAAGTATTCATTAGGTGCAACTTTTTGCACTGCATTTCCGGCTCTAGAGCCGACGATAGAATCTTTACCAAGAAAACCAGCATTAATAAATTGATACTCTACTTTATTCGTATCAATATAGTCTTTTTTAATTGTTGGCATTACATTCTTTTCCACTTTTTTACAGTATGGACATTTAAAGTCTCCATACTCAACGATTAAAATTTTGCCATTTTTAGTTTTAGGTGGCTGCTTTTCCTTGTTGTTATTAGAACAAGCACTCATGATGATTATTAAAACCAACATCATACTTATTATCAAAATTGTCTTTTTCATAGATGCTCCTTTGTAATAACATATTAATTCATATTTTCTTCCTTATAATCAGCATCATGTGATTCGATATATTGTTTTGTATCAAAGTTATCAATACGTTTCGCTTTTTTACCATCAAATTGATAAGTGTAGTAATGAACTTCTTCATTATTACTTAAAGGCTTATACGCTAAGACAACATACTTACCATCTTCATATACATAAATATTCGCATCTTTTTTATCAAAGTGTTTAACCATATCTCCTGTATCATTCTTAGCCATTTGTTCTTGCTTTTGATCTTGCATTTTAACAGCTTTATCTATTTTATCGACATATTTATCGTTACCACACGCTGCTAGCAATAATATACCGACACTTAACATAACTAATATACGTTTCATATATTCACTCCTATTGCCCAGTTCTCTTTATCTATCATTATACTTCTTTTGCAAATACTATCATACAATGGTTTTAAAATATGCGCTAGTTCATAAAAATTTGGTTTTCTAAAAATATTTATTATTATAAATTAAATATATATTTTAACCTACAACTAAAGTACGATGTGATTTAATAACTTTTCTTGTGTAATAGTTGTAGTTATTTGTTAAAATAAATGATAATTCTTAAAAACGCAGAGGAGTAGATGAATATGAAATTCGTAACTTTATCACCGGAGGAATTTGAGAAATTTACATCCAGTCATTTCTCTCATTACACACAATCCCGAATTCACTTTGAAAACAGAAATGAATTAAAAGATGATGTGCATGTTGTAGGTGTCAAAGATGACAGCGACAATGTCATCGCTGCAACTTTAATGACTGAGGCACGTGCTTTAAAAGTATTCAAATACTTTTATACACATCGTGGACCTGTCATGGACTACAGTAATATTGAATTGGTTCACTTTTTCTTTAAATCACTAACAAGTTATTTAAAAAAATATAATTGCTTATATGTATTAGTTGATCCTTATATTTTGGAGAACCTACGTAATGCTGATGGAGAAATTTTAGAAAGTTACGATAACCGAGCAGTCATCAAAACGTTGGAAGATTTAGGTTACAAACATCAAGGATGGACAGTAGGTTATAGCACAATGAGTCAAATACGTTGGTTATCTGTCTTAGATTTAAAAGACAAGTCAGAAGATCAATTATTAAAAGAAATGGACTATCAAACACGTCGTAACATTAAAAAAACGTATGAAATGGGCGTAAAAGTAAGAACGCTACCTATGGATGAAACGGATACGTTCTTTGAATTATTCCAAATGGCCGAAGAAAAACATGGTTTCAAATTTAGAGATAAACCATACTTTTATGAAATGCAAAAAACGTATAAAGACCATGCAATGCTTAAACTTGCTTATATTGATTTAAAGGATTACTTATCTACTCTTCAACAAAAACACGATTCATTGACAGAACAATTAGCCGAAGTCGAGGCTGTATTAGAGGAAAACCCTAACTCTAAGAAAAATAAAAATAAACGCACACAAATACAACAACAAGTTGATAGTAATGAACGCAAATTAAATGAAACGAAAGATAAAATTGCTGAAGAAGGCGAAACACTTAATCTAGCTGCGGCTTTATACTTATATAATGAACACGAAGTTTATTATTTATCCAGTGGTTCAAATCCTAAATATAATGCTTATATGGGCGCATATCGTTTACAATGGGACATGATTAAATTCGCAAAAGAACATAATGTAGATCGTTATAATTTCTACGGTATTACAGGTGACTTTAGTGAAGATGCTGAAGATTATGGTGTGCAACAATTTAAAAAAGGCTTCAATGCTAATGTTTACGAATACATTGGAGATTTCATTAAACCGATACACCCACTTGCATACAAAGTTAAACAACTATTAGAACGTAAATAACTATAATGCAAAAAACACTTTTCTAAGTTCAACTTAATGAACTTTAGAAAAGTGTTTTTCATTATTATTCTTCATTAATTACATTTAAGAAACGACGTAATTCTTCTGTCTTAGGATGTTCGAATACTTCGTCTGGTGTACCTTGTTCACCGATACGTCCTTCATGTATAAAGACGATTTTATTTGAGACTTGGCGTGCAAATCGCATTTCATGCGTTACAATCACCATTGTCATACCTTCATCAGCTAATTCTTTAATTACTCTTAATACGTCATTAACTAATTCTGGATCTAATGCAGATGTAGGTTCATCAAACAACATAACTTGCGGATTCATAGCTAGTGCTCTAGCTATTGCTACACGTTGTTGTTGACCACCCGAAAGTGCATGTGGTCGTTGATCTTTAACACTTGTTAACCCAACTTTTTCAAGTAACCCCATTGCTCTTTCTTTCGCATCTGCTTTACTCATTTTCTTAACAGTTACTAATCCTTCCATTACATTTTCCAATGCAGATTTATGTGGAAATAGATTATAACTTTGAAATACCATACCCGATTGCTTGCGTACGCTTATTTGAGACTTTTTATTATTTGCGGTGTAACTTTCACCATTAACACTTACATTACCTTCAGTCGGAATTTCTAAAGCATTAATCATACGTAGTAATGTCGTTTTACCTGAACCAGATCGTCCGATAAGTGTTACGACTTCCCCTTTTTCTACGTTTAAATCAATGCCTTTAATGACTTCTTTATCATTGAATGATTTATGGATACCACTTAGTTCAATCATGAGTTATACCCTCTTTCAATATATGATTCATAGAAGCTTTGGATAACTGAGATAATGAAGCAAATTACCCAATACATAACTGCTACAAGAATATAAATTGTGAAATATTCATATGTTGTAGACGCTACCTCTTGAGCTTTACGGAACATTTCTGCAACTAAGATAAAGCCAAGTAATGATGTATCTTTAATTAAACTTAAGAATGTATTTCCTAAAGCTGGTATTGAAACACGAATCGCTTGAGGTAAAATAATTCTTTGAATCGTTTGTCTATAGTTCATTCCTATAGAATAAGCCGCTTCTGTTTGACCTTTAGGTATAGAAATAATACCACCACGGATTATTTCTGAAGCATACGCACCAACATTAAGTGATAAACCGATGATAGCTGAAATAACTGATGATAATGTCCATTGTTCATCAGCATTACCAGTTACTAGGCGTCCTAATTCAGGAATACCATAAAAGATTATGAATAACTGTACAATCATCGGTGTACCACGAATAATTGAAACGTATACTCTTGCGATACCTTTTAAAACTTTACTCGTTGAAATACGCATTAACGCTGTAAATAAAGCAATAATCAAACCTAAGATAAATGTAACTATTGTTATTGGAATAGAATATTTTAATAAACCTTCCAACATTGGTCCAAATGCTTGCCCTGCCGCATCTAATGCATGTTGTTGTTGACTATTTAGGCTCAGAAACATTTTCACCGAACCATTTCTTACCAATTTCTGCTAATTTACCATTTTCTTTTAATTTTTTAAGTCCATCATTGAAATCAGAAACAACTTTATCATCAACATCTTTGTTAAATGTGAATGCTGATTTACTTTGTTCTGCATTTCCTTTGATTGCTTTAATTTTAGCGTTTGGTTTTTGTTTTTTATAATCTAAGTAAGATAAGCTATCGTTGAATGTACCATCAACACGATTAGATAATAATAAGTCCATCGCTTGGTTAAAACCATCAACTTTAGTAATATCTGCACCTTTATCTTTAGCTAATTGACCATAGTTAGACGTGAATGTTTGAGCCATTTTTTTACCTTTAACGTCATTAAATGATTTAATGTTCTTTTCATTTTCACGTACTACTAAAACTGCGCTTGAATAAGTGTAAGGTGTAGAGAATTTATATTTTTTCTCTCTATCTTTGTTTACACCAACTTGGTTAGCAATAACGTCAAAACGTTTCGCATCTAAACCAGCAAACATTGAATCCCATGATGTTTCATTAAATTTAAGTTTATAACCTTTTTCTTTTGCAACTGCTTTGATTACGTCAATATCGTAACCAGTTAATTTGTCTTGTTTATTGTGGAACGTGAATGGTGCATATGTACCTTCAGTACCCACTTTCAGTGTTTTACTATCGCTGTTACTACTACTTGATTTAGAATCACTATTTTTATCAGAAGATCCTCCATTACCACAAGCAGCTAACACAAAGATAAGTGCTAAAGCAACAAATAAAAGTCTTTTCATCTACCTTGTCCTCCATATTCCTATTAGATTAGTCAGAATAAATTAATTCTAATCTCATGGGTAGGAATAGTCAACATTATTTTACATTTGCTTAAGTGTTCAGAATGTTTGGATATTAATAAAATAAAAAAGAGACCTAGACATAGAACGTTTTTGTTAGAAGGAGCCCTCTATGGTATCCCTTCTTTGGAAAAATGCTTAAACATTTTCAACGTCCGTCTTGATCTCTTATTTTAACTATATAAAGTTCATTTAATTATTTTGTAATTTAGCTTCAGCCTTAACCTTTTTCTTACTTTTAATTAAAAATGTAAGTAATAAACTGATGACTGTAATAATAACGGCAAATAAAAATCCTGAATGATAACCATGAAGCATAGCATCAATTTGTATTTGTCCTGCCATTTCTTTTTTATCCATACCTTGATAATCACTCATCGTCGGTTGGAAATTCTTACTTGCTGTACTTAATATTGTAATTAAACCTGCTGTTCCAATTGAACCAGCAATTTGCTGAATGGTATTTGTCATGGATGAGCCATGAGCATTAAGTTCTGGTGTTAGCTGATTCATTGTATGCGTCATTATTGGCATCAAGCCCATTGCTATTCCAATCATACGAATAGCATAAACAGTTGCTAACATTATCGTAGATGTATGTTCGTCCATGACTACAAAGTAAGAAGTCGTTATAAGAACAATAGACATACCAATTATTGCTAACACTTTAGCACCAAATGTTTCGTATAACCAACCTGAAATAACAGACATAATAGCCATAACAATTGCGCCAGGTAGTAAGATGAGTCCTGAATCGATAGGCGTTCTTCCTAATAGATTTTGTACAAACATAGGTAATACTGTTTCAGAACCAATCATCGAAATCATTGTTGCAGCCATAATCGCTAAACCAACTGCAAACTCTTTATTCTTAAACACTTTGAAACTTAGTAATGGCGTTTCAAGTCTCTCTTGACGCCAAATAAATAATCCGACTAATAGTATGCCGCCTATTATCGTTATTAATACTAGTGGATCATCCCATCCATCACTTGAAATAGAACTAACACCGTATAATAATCCACCAAATCCTAATATAGATAATATTATAGAAATGAGGTCAATAGGAGTTTTAACTGTTGTTCCAACATTTTTAATAATTTTTAAAGCTATAAGAAATGTTATTGCTGAAATCGGTGCTACGACATGGAAAAGTGATCTCCAATCAAAATATTCAACTAAATAACCCGATAATGTAGGTCCAATTGCTGGTGCAAGACCTATGACCAATCCAAACATTCCCATATATTTACCACGTTCATGTGGTTTAAAGACATCTAGAATTGTAGTCATCATGAGTGGCATCATAATACCTGAGCCTAATGCTTGTATAATACGTGCGATTAAAAGAATTGTGAAGTTTGGACTAAAACCGCCTAACATCGTCCCGATAAAGAATATCAGAATTCCAGTTAGGAACACTTGTCTTGTTGAGTATCGCTGAATAATAAATGCAGATAATGGAATGACTACACCATTAGTTAGTAAGAATGCAGTTGTTAGCCATTGTACTTGTGAATACTCAATGTTGAAATCTTTCATTATTCTCGGCAATGCTGTAGTGAGTAGCGTTTCATTTAACAACCCGAAAAAGCCACCTAACAACATCGTAAATATCATTGCTAATTTTTGTCTATGTGACATATTATTCCCCTCCTATCTACCTAAGCTTTCAATAGATACATTTGCCTATTATACATATATATTTTTAAATTTCATATAAATTGTTTGTATTATTTTGTAAATCGTAATAATTACTATTTACTTTTACCTTACTTTCCTTTATGCTTTTTAAAAAGGAGGAATCAAATATGAAACAAGATTTACAAACAGCACGTCGAAATTTGAATAGTCCTAATATCAAAACTCGCAAACGTGCATTAAAAATAATTAAACAATACAAACGTAATCGTAAATCAGCTTAATGTTATCTATTTCTTCCATAAATAACTCCTAAAAAGAAGAAGGCTGGGACTATACAAAATGTCTCAGCCTTCTTTTACCGTAATGGCAGTAGTTGATTGATTTGAAAATTCGCTTAAATCAAGCCTTTTTCAAACCTAGTCATCCTTGCCGGGATGGGACAGCGAATTTATTTTAATTTCTGTCCCACTCCCACTCCTTTAATTTAATAATTATAAATAATAATGATCAATTACATTTAAATTGTCATCTAATTCATAAATAAGTGGTGCACCAGTTTTAATTTCATAGCCAATGATATCTTCATCAGATACATTATCTAAATATTTAATTAATGCGCGGATTGAATTACCGTGTGCAGCTACTAGAACTGTTTCTCCGTCTAATAGATGTTGAGAAATCTTATCTGTCCATATAGGTACCACACGTTCTAACGTTGTTTTTAAACTTTCAGAATAAGGCATCATACGATGATCTAAATGTCTATAACGACGATCTTTTAAATATGATTCGCGTTGTTCTTCAGTTTGTGCTGGTGGCTTAACGTCATATGAACGTCGCCATTGATGCACTTGTTCTTCACCAAATTCTTTTCGCGCTTCATCTTTATTAAGACCTTGTAATTTACCATAATGACGCTCATTTAAACGCCAACTTTTATGCACTGGAATCCACTCTTGATCTGATTCAGCTAATAAAAATTGAGTTGTCTCTAATGCTCTTGTTAACAATGAAGTAAACGCCACATCAATTTCAATGCCATTTTCTTTTAGTTTACGTCCAGAAGTAATTGCTTCATTTCGTCCTTGTTCAGATAGTTGAACATCTTCCCATCCTGTAAATAAATTTTTAGCATTCCATTCACTTTGACCGTGACGACATAATATTAATTTTGGCATATCAAAACACCTTCCTATACGTTAGTTTTAATTGAATGATTTTGTTTAAAATGCCTTAAAACCAATCACTAACTCTAAATTTACTTCCCTATGCTTTGCAACAAGTAATTTACTCTTTTTCTATTACATTTATTATAAAACTATTTCGTTAAATTTCATAATATCTTAAATTCACGCCATTTTTGGCATAAATGACGTTAGTTTGTCATGTTCGTTACCTTCAGTTCATTTTTGATACTATCTTTTGATATTGTAGTAACCTATGTCATTAAATGAGGTGTTATAGTGAATCTACCGTAATCAACAGCAAGACATATTGGGATGCATAATCTAAAAGGATATTAAAAGATAAGTAATTATGACTTTACTTAATTTAATTGCAATTTTAGATTACTTAAAAAAACCAATTTCTAAAGGAGATTATTTATTATGAAGAAATCAATTTTTGCATTAATGACAATGGTATCTTTAGGTGCCGCAGGATTAGAATCAGGTCAAGCACATGCGAGTGAAATGACACATAATCAACAAAATCAATCTTGTCAATATAATCAACATACACAATTACAACACAATCAACCATCTCATCAGAGTCAACATACTAATGTAGCATCAGCTGCAACTACACAAGCTAATACAACTAATGTTACTACTAACACATCATCTAGTAATACCGAATCTACAGCCGATAATAGTTCATCTAGTAACACTTCAAGTGATGACAATTCATCTAATGAAAGCTCATCTAGTGAAAGTACATCTTCAGTATACAAACAATTTATCGCAGCTGGTGGAACAGAAGAATTATGGGAGAAAATTGTCTTACCTGAATCAGGTGGAGACCCTAATGCGTCTAATGGACAATATCATGGTTTAGGACAGACAAATCAATCTTGGGGTTATGGCTCTGTCGAAACGCAAACAAAAGGCATGATTTCATATGCTAAAGAACGTTATGGTTCAATTGAAGCTGCAATTAGTTTCCGTGAATCTAACGGTTGGTGGTAAAATTTAACAGAACTTAGATTATTTTTAAATAACTTGAAAAGCCAGTAAATGAAATTAACATCATTTACTGGCTTCTTTATTCGTAATCATTATTTTCAGAAAAAAATCATTAAAATTAACAATGCTTTTGTTCAGAATCTATTCATCTTACTTTTACATAGTATCCGGTTCTGGATGTACATATACTGATGATATACCTTTACTATGTAAGTGATTCTCCACTCGATCACAAATATCATGTGCTTGTTGAAGGGACAAATGTGCATCAACAACAATCGTAACATCTAAAAATATGCTACTTCCATGGTAGCGTCCCTTAAGATTGTTCACATCTTTGACGTCATCCACTTCCAATACAACATTACGATATTCTTCAAGATCCTGTTCATTGAATCCATCGCTAAGTGCGAAAATTGACTCTCTAAAAATACCAAACCCGGTATAAATAATTAAAAATCCTAGAATCGTAGCTAAAATAACATCGACAATAGGTAAACCAAATTGAGTAAATACTAGACCAATTGCCGTACCCATACTAACTAATCCATCTGATAAGTTATCTTTTGCAGCGGACTTTAACGAACTACTCTTCGTTTTCTGAGCTAATCTCTGATTTATTGCAAACACACCTATCATAATTAACCCACTTATTAAACTTACAAATATTGTGACTACATTTGGTGTATTGTGCTCATTTGTAAATATTCTAGGTGCATTTTCAATCACAACTTGAATACCCACGAACATGATAATAAATGAAACCAACAACGTAGAAATATTTTCAGATTTCAAATGACCATAAGGATGATTTTTATCTGCTGGTTTTATTGAAATTTTCAATCCAACAATAACAGCTATAGATACAATAATATCTGTCATATTATTCAAAGCATCTGCTCTAACAGCCGCTGAATCAAAAACAAATCCAGTAATATATTTAGAAACAGATAAAATAATGTATACTACTAAACTTAAATAAGCCCCTCTTTGTGCCAATTTAAGATTTTCACTTTGAGACATTTTGTTAACCACCTTAAATGCTTTAATATCAATAGTATGTACTATCAAAATATGAATGACAACGTTTTTTGATTTCTATAAAATCCGTATAATTAATCTAATTAAATTTTTAGTAAAACCTAAATTTTACTTTAGCTAAAGCTATAAAATTGTCACTCTTTAAAGTCATTTGAAGTTTCGTATTATAAAAATAAATCGCCTAAAGTTGCACGTCATTTAATCCTTTAAAATCCACTTTGAAACAATAAATGTAATTGGAATAGTAATAATTAAACCTGCAAATGGTGCGATTTCAGATGGAAATTGAAACCACTTAACAAAGACATATAATAATAATGTTTGCATACCCATATTTATTACTTGAGTTAATGGAAAACTTAAAAATTTCTTAAGCGTTGGTCTTACTTTATAAACGAAATAACAATTTAAATAGTAAGAAATAACAAAACTTACTAAGAAACCAGCAATATGACTAATCATATAATTCACGTGAAATAATTTTAATAATAATAAATACACAATATAATAATTAAGGGTATTAATCCCCCCCACAATTATAAATTTAATAATCTCAAAGTGGGTTTGATTTAATTTCATCGTCTTTCTCCTTTGTCGTCATTTTTCTTTTTAATTTTCAAACGGCAATATTTTAAACGAATATTTCTCTGAAATATGATGAAACTCTTTGAAGTTAGTTAAATCCGCTTCATCTGATGGTGTAATTTCAAATAGATAAGTTTCATAAGGTAAATGTGATAATGTGATGTGACGCTTATTGCTATCAATTTGCGATTGTACATCTTCTAGTCGTTGTTCACTACGCATATGTACATCAGTGAAAATAATTATATTTATAATCGCAAAGATAAGTATACAACTTTTTAAAAGATTATAATGGTTCAACGTCAAAATGCTTAATTCTGAAATTAAACTAATAAGTACAATTATAAAAAGTAAATATGCTAAATAAAATTGTCGAACTGAAACTTCAGTAATTAAAATAATCGGTAACACGCTAATAGGAATAGAAACAAGTGACATAAAAACCAACAATCGTTTATATGGTAATTGAATGACTAACTTACATGAAATTGCAATGCTAATCATCATTATAAGACACAATAGAGTATTAATGACTTCAAACGTAAATGTCTCTGACAATTGTTTCAAATTAAAAGGTTCATATATAAAAATTTTATATATAGGCAAAATACAAATACCTATTTGTAAAATGATTCGCTTTATTGTAGGTAAAGTTAAGAACGCGCTACTTTTTAATAGCAATATCATTAGAATAATCACTATTAAGGATAAAATAATAACATTATTAAAAAAGAGATATCTTGAAATATCTTTTAGAAGTGATATTTCGAACTTATGGTTTAACCCAAGCATGTCTAAGTGTCCTCTTAATGCCTCAACACTTGAAAAGATATAAATATATTTATCATTTAATAGCATCACCATCGCACCACATAATGAAAGCAACCAACCAAGTACTAGACTATAGTAAAGCTTATGATTGCGTATGGCATAATAAATCATTCCTACAAGTAATATACTGGCATTATAAAAAGCTAAAGGCTCAGCAAACCACTGTCCCAATATACATATTAGCCAAAATATAAAAACTTCTATACGACTAAATTCATCTTTATTAAGTAATATTTTTATTATAAAACTTAAGATATATAAAGAAAAACATGTGCCAAAAACATATGTATAAAAAAATTCAAAATTACCATAGCTTTGTGCAAACAAGGAATTGGGTATAATAAATAATAAAACAGTGCTTAATATTAAATAATTTGTGTCACCAAACTGATTCAATAATCTTAATAAAAGTACCACGATAAAGATTGATATAAACGCAAATGATAATGTACGAAGTAATATAGAATGGACACTTGCAAATTCTAATAAATTGCTAATGTATCTGCCATTAAAATTATTAAAAGCATTACTGACCACTTGTATACCGTGGCCACTACCCCAAAACCAATCTGTACTATGTAAAGGGATAATGTAGCCTAAATAGCCATAATATAGGATCAATCCAATCATCCAGATGTAAAATTCATGATGTTTAAGTCTATGCATGTCGAACTCCTTTATGTCATAAGGTTAATTAAATTAGCACTCGTTTTGGCTCAACTAATTATATTATATTCTTTTTTTATTAATTATACATTCAAACATTATTTTATACTAATTTTAAATATATAAACTATTGGAGGTCTACTAAGATGAATCTTAGAAAAATAGTCATTGCCACTGATTCATTTAAAGAGAGCATGTCAGCTAAAGAAGCTGGTTTAGCAATACAAGATGGTTTCAAGAAAATATTTCATGAAGATATTCACTATGACATTATTCCAATGGCAGATGGTGGTGAAGGTACAACGGATGCTTTAAAGGAAGCGCATAATGCAAATACGTACACCATTCCAGTTCATGACCCATTGCATAGAAACATTGAAGCTTCATATGCACGTTCCCAAGATAATCAAGTAGCTATCATTGAAATGGCTGCATCATCAGGACTAGATTTATTGACAGATGAAGAACGTAATCCACTTATTACATCTACTTACGGTGTTGGAGAAATAATATTAGATGCGTTTGATCATCATGTTACTAAGATCATTTTAGGAATTGGAGGAAGTGCTACCAATGATGGCGGTAGTGGTATGTTATGTGCATTAGGCGCTCAATTTCTTGATTCTAAAAATCAACCTTTAAAACTCGGTGGCGGCTACTTATCTGAGCTAGCAAAAATTGACATCTCAAACTTAGATCAAAGACTTAAGCACGTCACATTTGAAGTTGCTTGTGATGTGACAAACCCGTTATTAGGTGCTAATGGTGCAACTGAAATCTATGGTCCTCAAAAAGGTGCTGACGCTAAGATGATACCAAAGTTGGATTCCGCACTTACAACCTATCATGATATGATAGAACGAGAACTAAATATAAGTGTTAAAGATATTCCAGGTGCTGGTGCTGCCGGTGGATTAGGTGCAGGTATCCTCGCATTCTTCAATGCGTCACTTTCTAACGGTATTGATATTGTATTAAAAGAAACTGACTTTTCGAGAAGAGTGCAGGATGCAGATCTTGTTATAACTGGTGAAGGAAAGATGGATGCTCAAACGGTCTTTGGTAAAACACCTATCGGAGTAGCTAAAGTAGCAAAAGAACATCACGTTTCTTTTATAGCTATTTGTGGTAGTCTTGGCGAAGGATACCAAGATGTTTATAAGCATGGCATTGACAGTGCATTTAGTTTAATTGAGCAACCAGAATCATTGCCAACATTATTAAATAACGCTAAACAAAACATGACACATACTGCTGAAAATATTGCAAGACTATTGAAACTAACTATTTAAAATATGAGGTGACTATCATGAAACGAACAGACAAATATAAAGATTCTTACAAATATGATGAACAATATCGCAAGCGTAACCGACAAAGCGCAGAGGAACGTGCGCGTCATGAGCGACGCGAAAGTCAAGAAGCATACAATCGTAGCAATTCACGTTATCGAGATGATGATCCGAGATATCGTAATGATGACCATCGATATCAAGATGATTATGATTATCGTGAGGATTATCGCCGACGTAATGATGAATACGATGAAGATGGTAATAGATACTATAACGATCGTGACTTTAGACGCGAGCAACAGTTAGAAGAAGAGAACGAAAAAAATAAGAAATCTAAAAAATGGCTAATTGCTATTATTGCAATATTGTTGATTATCGTAGCGGTATTTGCCACAAGAGCAATACTTAATAACAATAGTAGTGATAACCAACAAACGAATAATGCTTCTAATGACAACAATGTTTCTAAAGATTATAAAAATGAAGTTCAAAACCAAAGTGATAATATCAAACAACAAGTAGAAGATGCTAAAAATGACATTAAGGATAAAGTCGATACTGACTCAAGAATTAAACAAATTCAAGAGGATGTTAATAACTTAAAAAATAGCGAACAAACTGGTGAAGTTTCTAAATTAACTAAATTTTATCAAGAGCAAGTCAATAAATTAAAAGAAGCTAATAATGCTCAACAAAATAACGAAAGCCAAAGTAAAGTTAATGACTTACTCAACGATGTAAATACAAAATTTGATGAAATTAAAGAGAAATTAAATAGTATTCTTGGAAATTCAAGTGATACAAATTCACAATAATTGGCCTGTTTGAGAAAGCATATATTCAAAACTTTTCGAACGGCAATCAACCTATATTAGGCGACACGATGAATTCTGTGTCGCTTTTTTTATTTTGTAAATTACAAATATACAAAAAACCTTTATAATGTAGTTTGCAAACTTTTTAAGGAGAAACATTATGCAACCTTCAACTCATACAAAATTACCCCTATTGCTTCTAATAGTATTAGGTGTAATGACTGCATTTGGACCTATGATTATTGATATGTATTTACCCGCATTACCTGAAGCACAACATCAATTTAGGTCATCAACATCTGAAATACAACTTACATTATCATTTGCAATGATAGGTTTAGCACTTGGCCAATTCCTATTCGGCCCATTATCTGATGCATATGGTCGTAAAAGAATGGGTCTTATCATATTATGTATATTTTTCTTAGCTACACTTAGTGGCGTATTCGCTACTAACCTAATTTTATTTTTATGTATTCGTTTTATCCAAGGGTTTACAGCCGGTGGTATTATCGTTATAGCCAAAGCTTTCGCTGGAGATAGATACGAGGGCGATTTATTAGCAAAATTTCTAGCATCCCTAATGGTCGTGAATGGTATTGTTACTATCATCATGCCATTACTCGGTGGACTATCATTAACACTTGGATCATGGAGAATTGTATTCATCATCCTAACATTTATAAGTCTATTAGTACTATTAGGCCTCGCTACAATGATGCCAAAAACACATAAATCGGAACACAAATCACTTAACTTTAAAGACATTTTATTAGATTTCGGTAGTCTAATGAAAAAACCACGATTCATTATTCCAATGTTGCTACAGGGGTTAACGTATGTAATGTTATTTAGCTTTTCATCCGCTTCTCCATTTATCACGCAAAAAATTTATAATATGACACCTCAACAATTCAGTATCATGGTCGCTGTTAATGGTGTCGGTTTAATTATCGTGAGTCAGATCGTTGCACTTCTTGTAGCTTATATTAATCGTTTCAAACTTATGATTTATTTAACCTTAATTCAAGTTGTAGGTGTCATTTTAATTGTGATTACACTTGCAGTTCATGGTCCCTTATGGATTTTACTTATCGCATTTTTCTTAAATGTATGTCCTGTTACGTCTATTGGGCCACTTGGTTTTTCAATGGCAATGGAAGAACGTACTGGTGGTAGTGGTAATGCGTCTAGTTTATTAGGACTATTCCAATTTATACTTGGTGGTATTATCTCTCCTATTGTAGGACTCAAAGGACAATATGACGCAACCCCATATATTTTCGTTATTATGATAACAGCAGTCATTTTAATAACACTACAAGTGATTTATTTTAGAAATCATCGTAAACCAGCATAATAAATCTTTTATTCAATATAACTAGAAGATTAAGATAAAGGATTAAAATGCTACATAAAATCATGCAGTAGTCGACTAAACTGAGAAGATGCTCATATCGAGCTTTTCTCAGTTTTTTGCATTTCATTTTAAAATGAGTGCATTAATTTTAAATCAAAGTTACTCGTTCACAATATTTTAATAACTTTCCAACAAATAGGTGACAGCTATATTTTTTCTAATTGATAATCATTATTAACGATTATAATGAGAGTAAATAAAGGAGGAGTTTTAATGATTACAAATGAATCTATCGTTGCAGAAATTGTTACTGATATCCCACTAAGTGCTGATATATTTAGAAAATATGGCATCGACTTTTGTTGCGGTGGCAATATATCTATAAATGAGGCAGTTAAAAATAAAAAAGTTGATGCAGAAACTTTAATAGATGAGATTAATGAACTTCCAAACCATGATCAAGGAAACATTAATGTGAAATATCTAGATGCACCGTCATTAATTCAATATATACAATCTCGCTATCACGAAACAATGCGAGAAGAATTTAAGAATCTATCCCCTTATGTTACAAAAGTGGCTAAAGTTCATGGACCAAACCATCCATTTCTAATTCAGTTACAAGATTTATATCGTCAATATCGAGATGGTATGCTTGAGCATATGGCTCAAGAAGATGAACATGATTTCCCAGCGTTAATTAAACTTTCTCGTGGTGAACAAGTAGATCATTCATCTGATATCATTCAAAGCTTAGTTGACGACCACACTCAAACAGGACAATTACTTGAAGATATGCGTGAATTAACTAACCAATATCAACCTCCTAGTGAAGCTTGCCAAACTTGGAGATTAGTATATCATCGTCTAGAGAATTTAGAACGTGAAACGCATGAACATGTACATTTAGAAAATCACGTACTCTTTAACAAATTTAGTTAGAACAGGAAGTGTTGACTATGGTGACTAAAATAGCCGGCCATACATTTTTAGCACAATTAGGAAAGAAACGTTTACGTCCAGGTGGTGTGTTAGCAACAAATTGGCTTATAAATAAAGGACACTTCTCCAGTGATAAACGTGTTTTAGAAGTAGCTTGTAATATGTGTACAACGTCTATTGAATTAGCTCAAAAGTATAATTGCCACATTGAGGGCGTAGACTTAAATAAAACCGCTTTAGAAAAAGGTAAACTAAATGTTTCGAAACGCAATTTAGATAATCTTATTCATTTAACGCAAGCCAATGCTATGAAATTACCTTTTGAAGATCAGAGTTTTGATATTATTTTAAATGAAGCGATGCTAACAATGTTGCCTTATCAGATTAAGGAAAAAGTGCTAAATGAATATTATCGAGTTTTAAAGCCGAATGGCATTATACTTACACATGATATTGCAATTATTAATAGACAAGAGGCATCAACGGTCATTGATGAATTAAGTAACGCCATCAATATGAAAGTCACACCTTTATCGCCTGAAGATTGGTATCAACTCTATCAAGAAGCTGGTTTTTCAAATATTGAGTCTAAAGTAGGTCCACTATCTTTAATGACTCCAATAGGTATGATTCGAGATGAAGGCCTCCTTGGTACGTTAAAAATTATAAAAAACGCTCTAAAACCAACTAATCGCAAAATGTTTATCAAAATGTTTAAAACAATGCGTAAACATAAAAAGAATATGAATTATATTGTTCATGCAATTAAAGTATAACAAGAACTGAGAAACGCTTAAAAGAGCGCCTCCTCAGTTCTTTTAATTACTGTATTTTATAGTTTTGTAATACCTATTTTATCTCAATCTCTTGTCTAATCTTCTATAGGAATCCAAATTTCCGTAATGTAATCACTACTTTGGGTATTTCCTGGTAAATAATGTTCAAACATAGGTGCTCTAATCGTCTTAAATTTAGCTTGAGGTAAGAACTCTTGATAGATTTTAGGCATTATCGATTTAATCGCTTCGGGAACTTTTCCTTTCGCATCTATAACGACATACTTATGAGCTGATAATTCGAGTGTATTAAAGTGCGAATTATTATTATTCGAATTATCACAAGGTACACCAATGAAATATTCGAAATGATTATCTTCTTTCTGTAAAATGACGCCTAACAATCCTGATAATGTTTGATTACTAAGTTCTATTAAATCATCTACAACCCCATCATAATTTACTTTGTGCCAAAATGACGGTATATCTTTTTGCATCTCATCGCCACTCTCATACTTTCTTAAGACACCGATGAGTTGAACATGATTTAACTGTTCCAATTTATATTGTATTGCCATTCAAATATCCCCTTTTTCATTTATTCTATATCAATAAAGTCAAAATCCATATTAATATACGAGATGACCACTAAGGTATATAATAAATTTACTTAAATTAAGTGATGTAAATCATAAAAGCGTCTTTGAGGAGAATAAGGATGAAAAGAACGATATTATCAATCAAACCAATTAGCCAATTATTTCCAATTCCAATGGTCATGGGCTGTGAAGGTGTTTCAGCAGCAATGTTACTTCAATATAATGGTCATAATATTAAAGCAACTGAAATTATGAAACATTGGCCCAAACATCCTAATAATCCCTATAAAGGTTATGTGGGTCATCACTTACTTGTCAAATTGGGTCATCATCAAACCATCTTTCCAGATGCTTATGTTCCATATTTACAAACAATTGATTCACGTATTGTTGATGGCACAGGTACTGACCTAACATCGTTAGAGACTGTAATCGATTCAGGTCAACCGGTCATCATGTACCACACGAGTTTAGGACGTAAACCATTCCGAAAACACTTTACATTTGATGATAATGAGAAAGAACTCGTTTCTAACATTCATGTTACGCTATTAATTGGTTATGATGATAAATATTACTATTATATAGACCCCTTATGGATTCATTTATTTAAATTTGTTATCTTTCCTGCTATAGTTCCTAATCGCTTTCAAATTATTAAAATTGCAAAGTCGAAATTAAAACGTAGCTTTAACGCTCCTGGTCGTACATGTATTTATCTTAAAGTAAACATCAATGATTAATAGTAACTGTTAAGTGAGATTGCGATAATTTAAAATACTTCCCAATCTCACATTATTTTATTCATCACTAATATCAAATGTTACTAAAGCGTTATTGATTTCTTGATTAATATCACTCGTTCTCCATTGTCGTTGATACCCTAAGCAGGGACAAATATATGTGATGCCATTTTCATTAATCACCTTGCGAAAATGCACATGCCCCATAATGCTATAACGAATGGAATAGGTTGAATAAAACTCATCAAAGTCCTTAGTACCAATATAAGCATTAAAGAAATCAAAAATGCGATGCGGCATAGGTACTATAAATTGAGGATGCGTAACAATGTGTGTCATTAAAATAACATGTTTATCTTTCACTTGTTCTAAGTCTTCTTGTATTTGTTTGGCCGCCTCTTTAGATAACACTCTATCATCAATATCCCAATCAATTTTCACTTTATCTTGCCATGTGGCACCATAATATTTCCCTCTTTTAATTCGATCCAAATCAAATTTGCTATCCGCATAGCTATAATCATACCAAGCTGTATGTCCAACAATTGCCCAATTATTATTAATAATATAAGGTTTTCCGATTAAACAATCTGGCTTGCTAGCATAAAATTCATAAATTTGCTTTGAACTGAGTGATGCTTCTGAAGTCCAATAGTCATGATTACCAGGCACGAATAAGATTGGTATACTGCATTTTTCTTTTAAGTCTTGAATAAATTGATAACCTTGCTGAAAATGATTAGACATATCTCCTGCAATTAATAATAAATCAACACTTCTTTGTTCCACAATATGGGCGAGTGCATCAAGATATGCTTGTGGCTCTAGTTTAGGATGTCGATCGATATGTAAATCTGAAATTGCACCTATCTTCATTAATGTCTTCCCTCTTACTTGTTTTGAATTGAAATCATTATGTCATAGTTATTATTAATAATAAATAAATCTGTTTATTAAATTTTCAGAAATTTGTTTATATTTTATACAATAAAGAGTATAATAAAATTACCTTTTAGCAAAGTTACATAATTTGTGAACAATTAATATCAAAATCGCTTTTTATCTAAAATTTAACAGCTATTGAACAAACGCTATACTTTGTTAAAAGAAAAAATTTTTACATAAAAAAGAAAGCGTTTACAACTAAAAAATTTAAAAATCGCATCATTGCTTTCTAAGGAGGAAGTATATGGCTAGACAGTTGGAAAGAGAACTAAACAACAGGCATATTCAATTAATTGCGATTGGGGGCGCAATTGGTACAGGATTATTCCTAGGTTCAGGACAAACAATTGCTTTAACAGGACCTTCCCTTTTACTAACATACATGATTATTGGTATGGTCATGTTTGCATTCATGCGAGCACTTGGAGAATTGTTATTAAGTAATACACGCTTTAATTCATTTGTAGATATTGCGAACGAATACATAGGTCCCTTTGCCGGATTTGTCATTGGGTGGACATATTGGCTCGCTTGGATTGCTTCAAGTATGTCAGATTTAACAGCAATGGGACAATATTTTAGTTTTTGGTTCCCACAAGTTCCACATTGGATCACCGTCTTGTTCATAGTATTAATGTTAATCTCTTTTAACATGTTAGGTGCAAGATTATTCGGTGAATTGGAATTTTGGTTCTCAATTATCAAGATTGTTACTATTATTGCGATGATTATCGTGGGACTTGTCATGATATTCTTCTCATTTAAAACATCTTATGGTCATGCATCGTTTAGTAACTTAACTAATCACGGTGGTATCTTCCCTAATGGACCATTTGGATTCTTAATGGCATTCCAAATTGCAGTTTATTCATTTATTGGTATTGAACTTATCGGTGTAACTGCTGGTGAGACGAAAGACCCTAGAAATGTAATCCCTAAAGCAATTAATAACGTGCCTATACGTATCTTATTATTTTACGTCGGTGGTTTATTAGTCATCATGTCGGTTATTCCTTGGAATAAAATAGACTCAAATAGTAGTCCATTCGTAACGATGTTTAGTTTAATCGGCTTACCATTTGCTGCCGGACTAGTAAACTTTGTAGTATTAACTGCGGCTGCATCAGCAACAAACAGTGGTATTTATTCTAATAGTCGTATTTTATTCGGACTTGCTAAACAAGGGTTAGGACCTAAAGTTTTAAGCAAAACAAATGGTAGCAGTGTTCCATACTTATCTATGCTAGTGTCATCTGGCACCTTATTAGCAGCAGCATTGCTTAATTTTATTTTCCCAGATGCCATTAAATTATTTATTTATGTTACAACACTATCAACTGTCCTATTCTTAGTAGTGTGGGCAATGATTATCATTTCTTATATTGTTTTCGTTAAAAAGAATCCAGAAGAACACCATAAGAATAAATTTAAACTCTTTGGTGGACTTAAGACAGCCTATGTCGTACTCGCATTTTTCGCGTTTGTGTTTGTACTACTATTCTTTAGCGAAGATACAAGAGCGGCCATTTTCATTTCACCAATTTGGTTTATCTTCTTGTTCATCTTTTATAGAAAATACAAGTCTAATGCAGAAGACTTAGCAGAACGAACTCGTAGTCAAGGTCGTAATTCAATTAATTATTAATCATCACATTAATTAATTGATAAACGAAATTTTTCAATTTATAAAAGCAAATAAAACTGAGAAGATGCTTAAATCAAGCTTTTCTCAGTTTTTATATTTTTATGATCTTAACTCTGTCCTTACTATAATAAAACTTTATTCAACTACTCCCACTTTTAAACATCTCAAGTAACTCTAAATTGATAACCACTTTAATTCATATATCCGTTTATAGACACTTAAATATGGTAAATAGATAAAATAATAATCATAAAATATTTTGTTAAATATGTTGCCATTTTTGGTAGCTTATCATGTCACATGGTAAACTATTAGTATTCATTTTATAAAGGAGTTATTCATGGAGCTATTAGAAGCATTTTTATTATTTATATTCGCAGTTATTATTAGTTCTATTATTTATAATAGGTTCCCTAAAATTCCTACTGCTTTTATTCAAATCGCATTGGGTGTTTGCTTATTTGTACTACCTATTCCAATGCACTTTGAATTTGAATCGGAAGTCTTTATGATGGCTGTTATCGCCCCTCTGCTATTTGTGGAAGGCACTCATATTTCCAGAACAAAGTTACTTGAGTATCGTAAACCGATTGTTCTTATGGCAATGGCCCTTGTATTTACTACCGTTATTGGTGTAGGTTTCTTTATTCACTGGATTTGGGCTGACTTACCAATGCCAGCCGCATTTGCAATTGCTGCAATTCTGTGCCCTACTGATGCAGTCGCAGTTTCCGCAATTACTAAAGGTAAGATATTACCTAAAGGGTCAATGTCAATTCTTGAAGGTGAATCATTACTTAATGACGCCGCAGGTATTATTTCATTTAAAATTGCAGTTACTGCTCTTGTAACTGGTAGTTTTTCAGCGTTTGATGCAATTGGCCAATTTATTATTTCAACTATTTTAGGTGTGTTAATTGGTGTCATTGTTGGCGCACTAGTCGTAACTTTAAGAGTTTATTTAACGGCCAATAAAGGCATGAAAGATAGTAATACGTTAACATTCATTCAATTACTTACTCCTTTCGCCGTTTATTTTATTGGCGAAGAGCTTCACGCATCAGGAATTATTGCCGTAGTTGTCGCTGGTTTAATCCATGGTTTAGAACGCGACCGTTTAATTCGTGCTCAAACGGAATTACAAATGAACTATAACCAAATATGGAATACGCTAAGTTATGCATTAAATGGCTTTGTATTTGTAGTGTTGGGATATATCGTTCCCGAAGTAGTTATGGAAATTATTCATGACGAACCACAAAATATTGTATTTTTAATTACAACCGCTCTATTAATTGCGCTAGCAATTTATGTATTTAGGTTTGTTTGGGTGTACTTATTATTTAAAGATTTTTATTATCCAAACAACGTTCAATCTTATTTAGATGATGAAGAAGATACTAGACCACCGAAGCGTAATCACTATGCCTTTATTATGACGATGTGTGGGATACACGGTACCATTTCCTTATCAATGGCATTAACACTTCCATATATGATGGATGGTAACCAAGAGTTTATATATCGTAATGATCTATTATTCATCGCTTCATTTATGGTATTAACTAGCTTAATTCTCGCTCAAGTTGTTCTACCATTTATCACACCATCTGAAAAGGTCTCAGAATTTAAAGGTATGTCCTATCAATCAGCTAAAATATTCATGGTTCAACATGTACTTGATACTTTTAAAAAGAAAAACTCTGAAGAAAAAAGTATGGATTATCGACCAATATTAAATCAATATTTTAATGAGTTATCATTCTTAATCAATATGGAACCGGACAATAAAAATACGAAGGAATTACGTCGCCTTCAAGAAATAGCTGAAGAAGAAGAAACAAGAACACTAGAGCGATTAATCGAAAAAGAAAGAATTACTAAGAAGGATTTAACAGACTATCGCAATATTATGGAATTCAGTCAATCTTATCGTGAAATGTCTATCCTAAGAAAAATAAGTCGTTTCTTTAAATTGATTGGCTTACGATTTAAAGCTCGTAAAGAATCACGAAAAGAGGCACATCGCATTCATAAAGAAAACCGTGCATTATTAAAAGAAGAACATCATGCTACATCAGAACAAAATAAAATGGATATTAAAGCTAAGCGTGAAGAATATAAAGCTGAACGTCAAAAAGTAAAAGACGATAAAAAGGCACAAAGAGAAGAATTTGCAAATAGTTTTAACAAAGTGCAACAATTAATGCGTGTTGTTAATCACAATATTATTATGAAAATGCGTCAAGAACAAAATAGTTCAAATGTCTTAGAAGTGAGTTTAATTATTAACCAATATCACAACCTATCTCGTACGATTCGTCACAATAAGAATAGAAAGCAACAAAGAAATCAAAACAAAGAAGTATATGAACTTACTACACAGCAACAACAAGATGTAAAATTGGAAGCATTATACATTCAACGTACCATTTTAGATGAATTAATTTCACGAAATAAAGTAACTAATGAAGTTGCAACCCAATTACGAGAAAACATCAATTACAATGAAATCGTTCTAGCACATGAAGTAAGCAACGCTCACTAAAAATCAACTAAAGCCCATAGATAATGTAACCTTGCATTATCTACGGGCTTTTCTATAAGTTTATTTGTGTAATTTAAATGGTACAGTTGCTAAAATAACATTCTTTTGATAGAACAAGTGCATTTTTAATCTAATACTCGTTTGATTGTGTAAGAAATTATGCCAAGATTTTTTTGTAATAAACTGAGGCACAACAACTGTAATGACATAATTTTTATCATTCGCTTTTTTATTGATCTTATCAATAAATCTTGAGATTGGTCTGATGACACTACGATATTCAGAATGTAAGATGACTAAGCGCACATCTGGATAATGACGTTGCCATTTTTCAGCAAAGCATTTATCCGCTTCATCACCAAAGGAAACATGTACTGCTATAACATCATCAGCAATCATTTGAGCATAATACACTGATTTATCAATAGCTGATGTAATCGTACTTACAGGAACAATTGCTAAATTTTTATCAACGATTGGCATATCTTGTACCATCGCTGTCGATTTCAACTGTTTAGCGATATCTTTATAATGACCTTTGATACGTAGGAATACAATCACAATCAAAGGTAAAAATATCAATATTGGCCATACATGGCTAAACTTAATGATCAAGAAAATCATAAATACGATAAATGTAATTGTTCCACCTATCGCGTTGGCAATCAATTTATGAGACCACCCTTTCTCTCTGCCTCTAATCCATTTAAGTACCATGCCATATTGTGCTAATGTGAACGGAATAAATACACCTACAGCATAGAGTGGAATTAAGTTCTCAGTTTTACCATCAAAAATGATAATAAGCAAGATAGCCCCAACACCTAAAGTAATGATAGAGTTCGAATAACCTAAGCGATCTCCTCGAACACTAAACATACGAGGCATATATTTATCTTTTGCCATGCTAGCGGCAAGCATTGGGAATGCGGTAAATCCTGTATTCGCTGCTAAAACTAAAATCATTACTGTCGTAGCTTGAACAAAGTAATAACCAGCATTGTGTCCTAGAATGTTCATTGCTAATTGAGACAATACGGTCGTTTCAGTCTCAGGCATTACGCCGTACCAATAGGCTAAACCTACAATGCCTACTAATAGAAATGCAAGAATGCCACCCATTGTAACTAATGTTTTAACAGCATTCTTCGGACCAGGATCTTTGAAATTTGTTACCGCATTAGATATAGCTTCGACGCCTGTTAAAGATGATGCCCCAGACGAGAATGCTTTTAATAGTAGGAATAGCGTAACACCAGGTACAGCTGTTCCTACTGTTGCGTGCATATGTGGTTCAGCTTGGCCAGTTGCAACTTTCCATACTCCTACAACAATCATAATAATTAACCCGATAATAAATAAATACACTGGATAAGACAATACTGTAGCAGATTCTGTCAATCCACGTAAATTCATTATTAAAATAAATAGTACTAGTAAACATGCAATCAATACTTTGTGATGATATAGTGACGGAAATGCAGCTACAAACGCATCTGCACCAGAAGCGATACTTACCGCTACAGTTAAAATATAATCAACAAGTAATGAACCACCAGCTACTAGTCCCCATTTTTCTCCTAAGTTAGTCTTAGAAACCATATAAGCCCCGCCACCCTTAGGATAAGCATAAATGACTTGGCGGTATGACAAGATTAAAGCTGCTAACAGTACTAATACTGCACATGCAATTGGTAACGTGTACCATGACGCCATAGCACCAGCGACTGCGAGTGTAATCAAAATTTGCTCCGGACCATAGGCTACTGATGACAATGCATCCGAAGAAAGTATTGCTAAAGCCTTGAAATTACTGATTTTTTCATTTTTCAAATCACGATTTCTTTTAGGTTTACCAATTAAAAGTCTTTTAAATTGAGTGAACATAATACTCTTTACCTCTTTATATTCAAATTCAATGGATAAAATATACTCCCATTTTGATAAAAAGTATAGATGCCCCCACTATTTTAATGTAATTTATTACCATTAAAGTTACATTTTACAGTTATATTTATTTGTAAAATTTCTATTATTAATAATTTAAATCAATAGATAGCAACACATAAGAAGCACAAGAGCAATTTATGAAAAAACTTGCTATACTATTGTCGTTAACAGTGTAAATTGTTCACTACTTAAATCTTATGATCAGAGGATTAAAAATGAAAAAGACATTTCTTTTCAGTGGAGTCGTATTAGTTATTATCTTATTTATTTGTTCAATCATGATTAAATTGCAACCCAACTATTCAATGATTAGCCCTACTTCTCAAAATTATTTGGACAGCATAGTTAAAAACGAAATGAATGATGGTCACATTCCAGGCGTCTCTGTATTAATTATTAAAGATAATAAAATGTTGCTAAATAAAGGTTATGGGTATGCAAACATTAAAAATAAACAAAAAGTAACCTCCAATACACGCTTTGAAATTGCTTCTAATTCCAAAGCAATGACGGGATATGCCATTATGCAACTCGTCAATGAAGGGAAAATTAAATTAAATGACCCTATAAGTAAATACATACCTAACTTTCATATGAAATATAAAGGAAAAAAAGTAGATATTACTATTAATCAATTAATAACTCAAACTAGTGGTATTCCAGGAGATATCACTGATAATGATAAAATTACAAAAAAGACGGATAATCTAGATGGAATTGTTAACAGTATTAATGGTCGTTCACTGAACCATCGACCAGGAGAACAGTTCGAATATGCTAATATGAATTACGATATTTTAGGTTTAATTGTTCAGAATGTATCTCATTCTCCCTATTCATCTTATATGAGTGAACATATTTTCAAACCTTTAAATATGAAACATATTTCTACTAAAGAGAGTAATAAAAAGGGCAGAGATGATGCTCAGGGGTATGATATTCAACATAATAAAGCATACTCAGATAATCCAAAGTTTAATATCGGTGATAACCCATCAGCCTATTTAATGGCTAGCACACATGACTTAGAACCTTGGATAAAATTTCAACTTCATCCCCCAAAACATTTAAAATCTTTAGTTGAAGCTACACACAAACCTAAAGTTAAAACAAATGACGATGATGATTCTCAATATGCAACAGGCTGGTTTGTCACTAAAGATAATCAAGAAACACTTATCTATCATCCGGGTACGCTTGAGAACTATTCTTCTTATATTATTGTGAATCCTAAGAAAGACTATGGCATAGTTGTTCTCGCAAATGCTTATTCTAATCATGTTCCAACGCTTGCCAAACATTTAAATACGCAATTAAATCAAGGACAGCATATTGATACGGTACAATACTACATCAACCAATATCAAACTATGATTATTATAGGTTCAATCGTGATTTGGATCATGGTTGCTATAACTTTGATTTACTTATATCGCCATATCACCAGTCATCAACCGATCCTATTAAGCGTTCAACATAAAAACACGAAATATCAAATACTCATACTTTCAATCGGCTTTATTTTAATTTTAGGCCTTCTACATCTATTGCCTTCATTGTTACTAAATGGCTCTGATTGGCAATTTATTATGACTTGGTTTCCGGCACCCGCTAAAGTCACTATACTAGGTTTCATCACTTTATTAACGAGTCTTTTTGGTTTGACTCTTTTAAAAATAATTACAGTTACAAATAAATCAAAGTTATAAAATTGAGATTAACCGCTACGCTTATCATGCGAATATGTTAAGCTAAACATATTAAAGACTAAGATTATTAAAGACCTCAAGCACATAGGAGATTATAAATGAGAAAAAAATGGTCCTTATTCATAATGAGTGTTGTCATATTATTGGGTGGATGTGACTATTCTCATAAAGAAGATCAACATGGGTTCTTTTATACTATATTTGTTAAGCCAATGGATATGTTACTTCACTTCTTAGGTCGAACATTCCATGAGAATTATGGATTAGCTATTATTGTCATTGTACTTATCATACGTCTTGTACTAATGCCACTAATGTTTATCCAAGTGAAAAACATTCACATTATGAGAGGTAAAACTCAGGTAGTTAAACCGGAAATTGAGAAACTACAAGATAAACTAAAGAATGCTGATACACAAGAAGAACGTACTGCAGCTAATAAGTTATTAATGAAAAAGTACAACGACTATGTTATTAATCCATTCAAAAGTCTAGTTGGAACTTTGCCAATATTAATCCAAATTCCTATTTTATTAGGTTTATACGCTTGTATTAAATATCCAACGAGTGGTGGTATTATTGAGCACCCTCACTTTTTATGGTTCAATTTAATGCATACGGATTTAATAATGACATTTATAGCAGCTTTACTTTATTTCATTCAACCTTTGGTCAATGCAATGCATTATCCAAAAGAAGAAAGACGCACATACTATGTCATGATGGTATTATCTCCATTATTTATTATTTATGCATCATTACAATCTGCTTCAGCCTTAAGTTTATACTGGGCGATAAGTGCAACGTTTTTAATTATTCAAATGCATTTTGCACATAGCCATTATGCAAAAGTAGGCAAAGCTGCTGGAGATCAGTTACGTCAACAAATTGAAGAACAGCGTAGAAGTAAGTCTACAAATCACAATGACTAACTCAAAAAAAGAGCAAAACATACTAAAAAGAGACTGGGATATTAAATTCTTGGATAAGAATAAAAAATACTAAGTATTTTGGCGAGACTCTTAAGGGAACAGGACAAGCTGAAGACTACAGGCTGAGACTAACTCCTAAGAAAGTGCGCCAATAATTTGAAGTATTATAAATAAAGAAGCTAGCAAATGAAGTTTTTAAGACTCATTTACTAGCTATTTCTCTAGGAATAATATCCCAGACTCTTTATTTCATTTCTACAATCTTATTTTAAAGGATGCATACCATCTTTCCATGTATTGTAGATTAGTGTACCACCTTGTTCTTTAAACTTGTCATTGGTAATGCCACGTTCAAATGGTAGTGCGGGTTGGATAGTTACTTTAGGATCCACACCAACTTCTTTTGAATACCATGCTGCAAAGTCTGATCCTTTTACTGGCTCATCATCTGCAACATTATAAATACCAGTATCAAAGTTCATCGCTTGAATAGATACTTCAACAGCATCATCTAAATGAATGATGTGACACCATCTGATAATGTTACTTCTCCATCTTTAAATTGATTATAAATCATACCGTCTTTACCATACCAAGTACCTGGTCCATATAACCAACCGAAACGTAACACAACATATTGGTCCATACGAGCGGTTTCTTTTTCAAGTCCAACCACGCCATCTACCGTAATTTTTCTGTCACCATCTGAATGATTATCTAATGGAGTTTCTTCGGTAGCAAGTCCTTCTCCTGGTTCATACATGAAACCAATACTTTGAGCTACTACTTTTTTAACATCATATTTAAGTGCCGCATCAGTTAGGTTTTTACCGCCCTCTATACGCACTTTTGTGTTTGCTGCCATATCAACATTTTTTAAATCTGTAATTTGATTAATGATAATTTCAGGACGAAAGTCACCAATTGCTGCATCAATAGTATCCGCTTTTAAGATATCGCCAATATACGCTTTAGCGTTTAGTCCTTCTAATTTCTCTTTACCTCTCTCAGATGTAGTAAATCCGGCAACCTCGTGGCCTTCTTCAATCAAACGTTGTGTTAATCGTGTTCCGATTAATCCTGTTGCGCCTGTAATAAATATTTTAGTCATTATTGTACTCACCTTTCTATTTCTCTTTTTCTGAAAATGAATATCTCAATCTAACCTACTTACTTGAATCTCTAATCATATCAATAGTATTCATCCAAACGATATGACCGAATAACTCTGAAAGTCGTTCTTCATAAGGTAAGTCTTTAACCTGAGGTGTCAAATTCAACTTTGGCAATAGATATTCATGAAATGCAATATGAATAGCAACGCCAAATAATGATCCTTTCAAGGCAGTGATTCTTGGGAATTTTTCAGCTAATAAGCCATATGCAAAAGCATTTGCTACAGAGAAGCCATAATGAATACCCATAACCGTTATTGGAATATCATTACCATTATAGTGATAGGTTGCTTTTTTGATTGAATCTGGTAATCCCACCTGATTCAATAATGTCATTGGAGGGGTTTCTTTCTCACGTTCAGGTGTTCTAGGCGGAACGATAGCTTCCCAGCCAATCTTAACCGCACCACTTAGCAATCCACCTACAATACTCGTAATGATGACACGTTTCGTTGAACGATTCATTCTAATAACAGCTCCTTCAAATTCACTTAACTTTCTTCTACCCTTTTATGAAAAATTTAAAATCATTCATATTAAATTAAGGATTTAGCGTATCATTTTTAGTCACAAAGATATAATTATTCGACTCAAAATAGAGCAAGACCGAATTCAATTTGAATTCAACATCTCACTCCAAGTCTTCTATATATTAAGTCGGTTTCATATTTCAATCTTAAGTCACAACTAACATACTTAGTATTAGCATGTTAGTTGAAAACATGCCCTTCACACCCTCTAAGTGGACATTATTTTGCATGTCGTTGTTGTTCTTTCGCATGTACCATATTCGCTACAAATTGGTTAACTGGAGCATCTATATGATGTTCTTTACCTAATTGAGCAACTGCTCCATTAATATAATCAATTTCTGTAAGTCGATTATTGTTAATCAAATCTTGATACATTGATGGATAATGTGGGCCTACCTTTTCATTTAAATCGATGAGATAATTGTAAACTTCATCTCCATTTAAATGTACGCCATCTACCGTTGCTACTTGTACAATTTCCTGTGTAATCTTATAAATAAGCTGTTTCGCATAATCACTCTCATTCAAATTTGATAAACGACATTCTAAAATCGTACAAAGTGCATTAGCAGTACCATTCACACAAATTTTCTTCCAAATTGATTGTTGCAATTGCTCACTTTTATGTGGATTAAGACCAGATTGATCTAACAGTTCATACACGACATCAACATTAGCTTGACCTTCAGGTACAAGTGCACCAATTTCAACCGGACCTGCCCCCATTAAATGTGTATGTCCAGGAGATTCTAATCCTGCAGTCCATGTAGTAACACCGCACACAATTCGTGCTTCATCAACATAATGTTGAATTAAACGTTCGTGCTTCAAACCATTCATAGTACAAACCATAATTGTATTGTCATGAATGTGTGCTTTAATATGTTCTAACATATCTTGTAACTGCATCGCTTTAGTGAATAAAAAGATAACATCAAATTGAGCATCTTGAGGAATATCGTTATGTTGATACATCGTCATGTTAAGATGATGATTTTCACCATTAATGTCTATGTGTAAACCTTCTTGTTTAACTGCTTTCGCTTGTGGCTCCCATCCATCAATTAACGTTACATCATACCCTTGACGGTATAACATCGCACCAAATCCGCTTCCTAACGCGCCAGAACCTGCAATTGCTATTTTCATAAGTCACGACCCCTTTTTTCTAATGATGTTTTAAAAATACTACTTTCAATTTGTAGAGTCAATATTGTAAACGGAATATTCACAATTTTAAGATAATTAAATATAAATTGTTCTTTAATTTATTAAAAAAGATATCGAACTCTAATTGAATTCGATATCTCTCTCTATTAAAAACTAATATTTATATTAATTTGTTCTTAATTTCTTAGGAACTAAAATCAAGATAACTATGAATGCGGTTAAAGCAATTCCAGCATTGAACAATACACCAGCAGCGCCACCTAGTTGTAAATTCATAAATGATGCGCCAAAACCATAAATGGTACTAGACATCGCAACACCAAAGGCATTACCTAAAGATGATGCCATTTTATACAATCCAGATGCTACCCCTACTTTGTCGTCAGGCGCTTCCGCAACCGCTGTATCAGTAGAAGGTGTGGCATATGTACCTAAACCGATACCAAATAATAAGTAACCTATAATACTTGAAATAATATAAGCAACATTTGGTAAGAATGTTAAAGATAATAGTAATAATCCTAAGAATGCAAAACCACTACCTACTAATAATGGTTTTTTAGCACCAAGTTTTTGTAATAATTTTTCACCAACACGAATCATGAATAGCACAGCTACAAGGTACGTAATCGAAATTAAACCTGCTTGTAGTGAACTAAAGCCTAATTGACTTTGATAATACGTATTAACAACAATAAGTGTACCACCGGCAACACCATTTAACATAAAGTTTGATAATGTCGCACCGCTGTAACCCTTATTTTTGAAAATATGAAAATCAACTAACGGGTTCTCTGCTTTTAATTCTCTAATAATAAACAGGATACCCGCAACTAAGAATACAGCACCAAGTGATAAAATCATTGGTGAGAACAGTCCACGATCTGCAGCTTGCGTAACCATCACGTTAACACTCAATAGCGTAATAACTAATAGTATTAAACCAGTAACGTCAAATTTAGTTTTAGTTTCATTCGCATTCGGTTCAACTTTAGTCTCGGGTGTGTGTTTAATTAAGAAAAAGGCTAAAATTGAAAGTGCAATTGAAACAATAAAAATCCACTGCCATCCGATCGTTGAGGCCATGAAACCACCAAATAATGAACAAATACCACTACCGCCCCAAGAACCTATAGACCAGTAACTGACAGCGCGTTGTCTTTCTTTTCCTATGTAATATTCATTTATTATTGCAAGTGTAGACGGCATAATTAATGCACCTGATAAACCTTGTAACGCACGACCTACTAATAACAACCATGCGACAGGTGCGATGATTAAACATAATGATCCAATAATATTTAATGCTAAGCCGATATATGTCATTTTTACTCGGCCTAATTTGTCTGCGATATCTCCTGCCCCTACAATAAATAGTCCAGAGAACAATGCAGTTAAACTAATGGCAATATTAATCGTACCCATGTCTGTGTTAAATGAAGACTGTAACGTTGGAACAACGTTCACTAATGATTGTGCAAATAACCAGAACGTAAGTACCCCGATTATAATACCAATTAGTAATTTATTATCTCCCCTAAATTGTTTTGAAGACTCCATCTCGAAAAATTCCTCCTAAATTACCCTAAAACTAATCTACTCAAGTTGATATACGTCATAATGAAGCAACCATAATGAGTGTCATACATTTTATGTCTATGACTTTAATTAATAAGTTCCCTATTTCTATAATTTATTAACATGTGCATCATGACTTACATTATTTGACGTTAACTTATGTTTGATACAACACTCACTTAAGAAATTAGTTTACATTGAAAACCTTATCATAATTAAGAAGAAATGACTTAATAAAATACTCTAACTTTTTCAATAAACATTTTTAACAACATACTCAAAAGTGCAATAAATCAATAATTAGATACCTACAAATTATAAGTTTTAATTTTAAACTATTAAGTTAAAATTATCCATATTATAATTATAGAAAGGATATTTATTTTAACTGAAACTACAATGAACAGGTGCTTACTATGTTTAATTTATTTATATTATTGCTTGAACGTGTAGGGTTAATCATTATTATCGCCTATATGTTAATGAATATTAATCACTTTAAAACGATGATGGGCGAACGCGAAAAATTGCGTTCTCAATGGCAATTAACAATTTTGTTCGCTTTATTTGCTATAACTTCAAATTTCACTGGAATTGAAATTGAAAATGGACATATTGTATCTAGCAACATTTATTACCACCTAAATGACGATGCATCTATGGCAAATACACGTGTATTAACAATAGGGATGTCTGGTTTAATTGGCGGACCTTTCGTCGCAATTATAGTAGGCATTGTATCAGGGTTGTTACGCCTTTATATTGGCGGTGCAAATGCATACACCTATCTCATTTCATCTATTTTCATTGCACTCATATCAGGGTTTTATGGTTATCGTACAATGCGTCGCTATACTTACCCAACCGTTTTAATGGGTGCTATTATTGGTGCACTTAATGAAGCAATTCAAATGGCATGCATTCTCATCTTTGCCAACGATACAGCGTCTGCATGGTCGCTTGTTCAATTCATTGCCATACCTATGATTTTAATCAACAGTATTGGGACAGCTATCTTCTTATCTATAATACTTTCAACATTAAAACAAGAAGAGCAAACCCGCGCAATTCAAACGCATGATGTTTTCGAAATAGCGAATAAAACGTTGCCGTATTTTAGGTCTGGTTTAACTGAACAGTCTGCACGTTCCGTTGCTGAAATCATTCTGAAATTGATGAACGTATCGGCAGTTGCTATCACAAACAGAACAGACATTTTAACGCATGTAGGTGCTGCAAGTGACCATCATGTTGCAAAAAAAGCGATCATTACTGATTTATCAAAAGATGTTATAAAAACTGGTCAATTAAAAGAAGCACACTCTAAAGAGGAAATCGGATGCAACAATCCAAATTGTACTTTAACATCTGCAATCGTCATCCCTTTAATGATTAATCAAGAAGTAGCTGGCACATTAAAATTTTATTTTACAAATGAATATGATAATACGACATCAACGAAACAACTCGCTCGTGGCTTAGCAGATATCTTCTCAAGTCAATTAGAATTGGGTCAGGCCGAAATGCAAAGTAAACTTTTAAAAGATGCTGAAATCAAATCATTACAAGCACAAGTTAATCCGCACTTCTTCTTTAATGCGATTAATACCATTTCAGCCCTCGTACGTATTGATAGTGAAAAGGCGAGAAAGTTATTATTGCAGTTAAGCCAATTCTTTAGATCAAATCTGCAAGGTGCTCGAAATAACACCATTACTTTGGAGAAAGAGTTGCAACAAGTTGAGGCCTACTTAGCATTAGAACAAGCACGCTTCCCTGATCGATTCACAATTGAATATCATATTGATTCGTCTTGTAAACATGTGCTCATCCCACCATTCGTCATTCAAATCCTAGTTGAGAATGCTATTAAACACGCCTTTAAACATCGTCGTAAAGATAATATTATTGATGTGACAGCACATCATGACAACGAAGAATTAACACTAACCGTTCGTGATAATGGAAGTGGAATTGATGATGATAAGTTACCATTGATCGGACAAATGAGTGTTGATTCAGAGACAGGAACTGGTAGTGCCTTAGAAAATTTAAACAGACGGTTAATTGGACTTCACGGCACTAAGGCCGCTTTACATTTTGAATCAACAGAATTAGGAACGACGGTAAGTTGTCATATACCATCACATACAATAAAGGAGGATATTTAGGTGAAGACGTTAATCGTTGATGATGAACCATTAGCTCGAAATGAGCTTCATTACTTATTAAATGAGATCTCAGGATTTAACGTTATTGATGAGGCTGAAAACATTGAAGAAACGTTAGAAAAACTTTTATCAGAAACATATGATTTAGTCTTTTTAGATATCAATCTTATGGATGAAAGTGGTATAGATTTAGCACAAAAGATAAAGAAAATGAAACAGCCACCACATATTATTTTTGCCACTGCACATGATACATTTGCAGTTAAAGCCTTTGAACTTGATGCAATTGATTATATACTCAAGCCTTTTGAACTTGAGCGTATAGAGCAAGCAGTAAATAAAGTTAAGCATCAACTATCTAATAGCAATGAGATAGATAATGCAACAAGTGAATCATCTACTCTATCAATGCAACGAGATAAACGTCATGATAATGGAGACCAAACCGTACTGCCAATTGAAATGAATGAACGTATCTATGTGATCCAAAAAGACGACATCACGGCAGTTTCAGTCAACAATGGGATAACAACAATAAATACTATCAATCGCACATACCAAACAACTGAACCACTTAATTATTATGAAAAGAAATTATCGAATAACACATTTATTAAAATCCATCGTGCGACTATTATTAATAAAACGCATATCGATAGCGTTGAACATTGGTTCAATTATACTTATCAAGTAACCATGACTTCTGGAGATAAATTTCAAGTCAGTCGTTCATTTATGAAAGCATTTAAACATGAAATTGGCCTTGCATAAACGAACGAATAATTAACTTATATATATTAAATAATTTCATTAATGAGTATTTAACCACTTGCTAATAACATTTTTTGTTATGCGAGTTTAGGTTAAATACTTTTTATTTATAGAAAAAACGTCGTACCATTTGATATTATTTTGTCTATTTGATTTTCAACTTGAATATATTGCAACTCACGTCCTAATTTTTGTAAGTCACTGCCAAAATTCAAAATAGTAAACGTTTTCATAATATTCTATCTGTAAGGGAAAGAGAAAGGGAGCGTTAAAATATGGCAAATGAACAATCACAAAGTAATGCTCGTCAAGGAAATCATAAGTTAGCAAAAACGTATAATTTCTTTCAGCAAGCATTAACGATAGCTATCGTACTATTTATATCTAAAATTATTGAAAGTTTCATACCATTTCCTATGCCAGCGTCAGTAATAGGACTCGTATTACTATTCATCCTATTATGCACTGGTGTTGTCAAATTAGGTCAAGTTGAAGGTGTCGGCACAGCATTAACGAATAATATTAGTTTCTTATTCGTACCGGCCGGAATTTCGGTTATCAATTCTTTACCAATATTAAGCCAACATCCAATTTTAATATTGCTATTAATTATTATTTCAACGTTATTACTACTTATCTGTGTAGGATTTGTTTCACAATTATTCGTAACAAAAACATTATTCCCATCTAAAGAGCAAAATGAACAAACTAAACTTGGGGAGGGTAACTAATGGTAGATCATTTAGGAATTACAACACCGTATTTTGGTATATTAGTCTCATTAATACCATTTGTCATTGCACAATATTTCTATAAAAAAACGAACGGTTTCTTCTTACTAGCACCACTTTTCGTAGCAATGGTTGCGGGGATCGTATTTTTAAAAGTAACAGGTATTAGTTATGAAAATTACAAAATAGGTGGAGACATTATTAACTTCTTCTTAGAGCCAGCAACAATTAGTTTCGCCATCCCTTTATATAAAAAACGTGATGTACTCAAAAAATATTGGCTACAAATTTTTGGGGGTATCGCTATTGGAACGTTAATCGCACTTATCTTAATTTACTTAGTAGCTATTGTATTCCAATTAGGCGATCAAATTGGTGCTTCAATGCTACCACAAGCTGCTACAACTGCGATCGCCCTTCCAGTATCACAAGGTATTGGCGGCGTTAAAGAATTAACGTCATTAGCCGTTATTCTAAATGCCGTTGTTATTTCTGCATTAGGTACTAAAATTGTTAAGTGGTTTAAAATTTCAAATCCAATCGCTCGTGGTTTAGCACTAGGTACAAGTGGACACACACTTGGCGTAGCTGCAGCCAAAGAACTTGGTGAAACTGAAGAGTCAATGGGTAGTATCGCCGTTGTTATCGTTGGCGTAATTATCGTTGCCATTGTTCCACCATTAGCTTCAATTTTATTCTAAACATTTTAAAAAGAACCTGAACACAATGTTGTGCTCAGGTTCTCTTCGATTTGCAACCATTAATTGATGCTTTGAACTTTGTTGTCTTGTTTCTTATTATTACTTGTTGGATCGAGTTTCTTTTCTAAGAAGCGTAATCCTAAATCTATAATAATCGCAATTAACGCAATTGGAATGGCACCAGCAAGTATATAAACCGTACCATCAGTAGAGTTTGTACCACGTATAATAATATCCCCTAGTGTAGAAGCTCCTATAAATGAGCCAATTGCAACGATACCAATCGCTACAACTAGAGCAATACGGATACCACCAATAATCACTGATAATGACAATGGCAATTCAATCATACGCATGACTTGATTCTTAGTCATACCCATTCCCTTGCCTGCATCTTTAATATTGTAGTCTACTTCGGTAATGCCAGTATACGTATTCTTAATAATTGGAAGTAACGCATATAAGAATACTGCAAACACTACAGTATTAGGCCCTAACCCAAGTGCTAACATAAGTATTGCTAACATCGCGATAGCTGGAACTGTCTGGATAATATTCGCGACAGTAATAATAGGCCATGATAACTTCGTATATCTTGAAATTAATATCCCTATCGGAATGCCAATAATACAAGCGAATAACACACCATAAATAGACATTAATAAATGTTTGAAAAAGAGTTCCATCAGATAGCCAAAGTTCAAGGTATAGTATTCATAAAGTGAGCTTAACAAGTTACCTTTCATTATTTTTGACCACCTTTCTTACTGTCATCTTCAAAATAATTATGTTTCTTCAAATATTCTTCTGCAATAACGGCAGGTTCTTTACCTTTTCCATCCGCTTCATAATTTAATTTCTGCATTTCCTTAGTACTAATTTGTCCCTGTAATTTTTTCAATGCTTTATCAATTTCAGGGTGATCTTTGATTAGTTTTTCAGTGGCTAATGGACTTCCATCATATGGTGGGAAGAATTTACGATCATCTTTTAAGATTTTCAAATCGTAAGCAGCGATACGTCCATCTGTTGAATAACCAACAGCAACATCTAATTTTTTATTTTTTAAAGCATCATACACCAAACCAATTTGCATTGGACGTGCATTCGCAAATTTAAACCCATAGTCTTTTTGGAAAGCTGGATATCCATCACCAGCACGGTTCATCCATTGTGTATCCATACCTAAACGTAATTCATCTTTATATTTTTTTAAGTCTGAAACTTTTTCTAAATGATATTTCTCAGCTACTTCTTTAGTAACCATGAATGCATACGTATTTTCAAACCCAAATGAGTCATAAAATTTCTGATTATATTTTTCTTTAAATAATCTTTGCGACTCTGACATTGCTTTTTTAGTATCTTTTGTTGGTGGCGCATCAAGTACACTCGTCAATTCTGTTCCTGTATATCTTACTGCTGACATATTCACATCTCCACGTTGTAACGCATTGTGTTGAATAATACTCGAACCTAAATTACCAATAATAGTAGGTTTTATTTTCCCATTTGTATAATGCTCTATCATTAATTTTTCAATATTTGCCATAATTTTTGTTTCACTAGTTTCTGTGGCAGTAATCTTCACACTATCTTTACCGTCACCATCGCCTAAACCTGGTAAACTACATCCAGATAATACGATGAGAGACATTGCAAGAAGTATGAAAGTAAGTTTTAACTTTTTCATAATTTTAAAATCCTCCCTTAGTATTTATCTAGATACTTTAAGTCCTTTAGGCACGGCCCACTTTTCAATTAAAGAAAGTATGAAATCGACAAGTAAAGCCAGACACGTTACAAGAATTGCAGCACTAATAATCATTGGTGGCTGATATAAATTTAATCCGTTAAAGACTAAATCACCGAGTCCACCAGCGCCAACGTAACTAGCTAATGTAGCCCAGCTGATTACGTATACACTTGATAAACGTATACCACTAATTATAAGTGGTAAGGCTAATGGCAATTCGACATCTTTCATTAACTGCATCTTTGTCATACCCATACTTGTTCCAGCTTGGATGATATTCTTATCAATATTTTGTACTCCTAGAACTGTGTTGTTTAAAATTGGTAACAATACATAAATGAACAATGCGACAATCGCTGGCGTCTTACCTACACCAAAGATTGGAATCATAATGGCTAATACTGCTAACGTCGGAATCGTTTGAAGCACACCCGCTATCGTTAACACTACATTTGCAGTACGTTTCGTCTTAGATAATAAAATGCCTAACGGAACCGCAACTACAATCGCAATTAATAACGCGATAATTGATATGTAAAAGTGTTCTATCGTTTTCGATACGAGTTGGCTTCCATATTCTTGGAAAAATTGGCGCATTAACGATCAACTCCCGAATGATTAGAATTCTTCACATCATGCGTATCTAATCTATCTGTAACATCTTTTTGCTTTGTTGTAGCGTCATTTGGACGGTCTTCGGCATGTTCATTTTTTTCGATGTTACCTAACTCATTTTCACGTTCGACATCATTCATGTGCGAATCAGACAATGTCATCTCATCATCTTCTTCACCCCAAATAGAGTCATAGACAATGTCAACAAGATTAGCACGTGTAATTAGACCTATAAGTGCATTGTCATTATCAACGACTGGTACGTTTCTAACATTTCTCTTTAATATCGTACGTACGGAGTCTTGTAATTTAGAATCAATATGGACTTTGTAAACATCTCGTTGCATTGTATCAATTAATTCCTTACGTTGACGTAACCCTTGGTTAATATCTTCAATATCTAGGAATCCAAGTAAATGATGATGATTGTTGACTACAAATATTGTGTCAACACGTCTTTTTCGCATAACATTGACTGCATCATTAAGAGTGTCGTTGGCATTTACCGTAACAGGCTTAATCATCGCATCTTCAACCGTTCTCATATTCGGACGATCTTGAATCAATCTATTCTGTCCAATAAATTCTCTAACAAAATCATTGGCAGGATTTCTAAGAATATTATCCGGTGTATCGTATTGAACAACTTTCCCTTTAGACATGATACAAATACGGTCTGCGAGCTTTATCGCTTCGTCCATATCATGTGTCACGAAAATAAATGTTTTCCCTAATTTCTTTTGAAGATCTTTAACTAAATCCTGTAAAGTATCTCTCGTAATTGGATCCAATGCACCAAAAGGTTCATCCATTAAGATGATATCTTGCTCTGCAGCTAATGCACGTACGACACCAATACGTTGTTGTTGACCACCTGATAATTCAGATGGATAACGATCTAAATAGTCTTCAGGTAAGTCTACTAACTTGATTAATTCTTTTGCTTTAGCATCCTTCTTCTCTTTAGTCCATTTAAGCAACTTTGGTACCAAGACAATATTTTCTCTAATGGTCATATGAGGCATCAATCCAATTTGTTGAATAACATAGCCAATACTTCTACGTAATTCAACTGGATTCATATTTCGAACATTCTTCCCATTCATTTCAATTGTGCCGTCAGTGGCTTCAATCATTCGGTTAATCATTCGTAAAGCTGTCGTTTTACCGCTACCGCTTGTCCCAATAAAGGCAATAAATTCACCAGATTCAATATCTAATGAAATGTTATCTACTGCTTTTTTATTGCCAGAGTAAATTTTTGTTAAGTTTTTAATACTTAGCGTCATTAGATTGCTCCTTCCTATTGTTGCCAGATAAAAAAGCCCATAAAACAAAAAGGCCGGTAGTCCCATTGTTAAACAAATACGTAATAAGTTAAACAAGAGCCCCATGGCCTTTGCTTCATAAAATTTTAATTAATTCAATTTCAATATAATTCGAGCTTTTTCCATCTTTTATATCTATATACCCTATATAATTTTTTGAAACATTTCTTATATGAAAAGATTAAAAAAATTCAAAATTGCATTTTTTTAAAGTTGTTTCAAGCATGATAAAGTTAAAAAGCTGCAGAAAATAAAGTTGCTTACAATAAAATTCATGAAATTGTCAAACTTTTCTAAATAAATATTATAAAGCTGAATTCAAAATTGCATTACGAAATTAATAGTATTAGTCTATAGGTGTAATAAGTATTTATTGAAGGGATGTTGTAATAATGAAAGCAGCAGTATGGTATGGTCAAAAAGATGTTCGCGTGGAAGATCGTGAACCTAAGCAATTAAAAGACAATGAAGTAAAAGTAAAAGTTTCATGGGCAGGTATTTGCGGAACTGATTTACATGAATACTTAGAAGGACCAGTCTTCATCTCTACAGATAAACCTGATCCACTACTTGGACAAAAAGCACCTGTTACTTTAGGTCATGAGTTTGCGGGTGTTGTTGAAGAAGTTGGTAAAGACGTTACTAAATATAAAAAAGGTGACCGCGTAGTTGTTAACCCAACTGTATCAAAACATGAGAAAGATGAAAGCGTTGATTTATATGATGGTTATTCATTTATCGGTTTAGGTTCTGATGGTGGCTTTGCAGAATTTACAAATGCACCAGAAGAAAATGTATATGCATTACCTGAAAGTGTATCTGATAAAGAAGGTGCTTTAGTAGAACCAACTGCGGTTGCAGTTCAAGCAGTTAAAGAAGGTAAATTATTATTTGGTGATACAGTAGCAGTATTTGGTGCTGGTCCAATTGGTTTATTAACAATTGTTGCAGCTAAAGCAGCTGGTGCAAGTAAAATCTTCGTATTTGATTTATCTGAAGAACGATTAGCTAAAGCTAAAGAAGTCGGCGCTACGCATGTGGTTAACTCTGGTAATACAAACCCTGTAGACTTTATTAACGAACATACTGAAAATGGTGTAGATGTTACATTTGAAGTTGCTGGTGTTGGCGTAACATTATCTCAATCAGTACAAGTTACACGTCCAAGAGGTACAGTTGTCATCGTATCAATCTTTGCTCATGCAGTAGATTTCGACCCAATGTTATTAACTAACTCAGGTGTTCAATTAACATCTACAATTGCATACTCACCTACTACATTCCAACAAACAATTGATTTAATTGCGAACGGTAGCTTAGATGTTAAGAGCGTAGTAACAGATGAAATTGAATTAGAAAACATTGTTGAATCTGGATTCGAACAATTAGTAAACGATAAATCTCAAGCTAAAATTTTAGTTAAATTAAATGGCTAATTTGAATTAACACATCGATACATTTTAACTTGATTTAAATAAAAGCTTTTAATCGACATCTCTACAGATGAAGATTAAAAGCTTTTTTCTTAACAATTATTTATCATACATGCCTTTACCATCAAGTATATGGTCAATATATTTTTCAACTCTGCTTTGTCTTGTTTGACTGCGTTTAGCTTGTGAAATGTGATATATGTACTGATGCTGTCTACCAGGCGTTAATTTGTAAAATGCCTCTTCTAACTTAGGATTATCATTGAATGCTTGCTGTAATTCTTCAGGTATTTCATAGTCCTCTGTCTTCTTCATTTCAACTTTCTTGCCGGCCTTTTCAACTTCAATGGCTTCATTAATATAATATAAAATTTCATCTCGACGCGCTTTAATTTCATCCAGTGTTTTAAAGCGTAATTGTCTTGCTGCTTGAACTCGCTCTGTTTGTTGAATTAGCGTTTTATATTTATCTTCTAAAATTGCACCTTTATGAAATAGTAACGCTACATAATGTTTAAAACCATGAATCGTTATAACATTTTTATTATTAATGGTATATGTTGGATGCATCCATTTATATGCTTCTTCTAATTCTGACTCATCAAATATTAAATTTCTTAAATATTGATAAGATTCCTTCCATTGACTTTCTTTTTCTAAAAAAGTTAATACCTGTTTATCGGATTGTTTCTCTGGCACCTTAGTCACCTCATATCGTTAGTTTGATAACAATACAATCATTATATTATTTAAGTCAATAAATAACTATTAATTACACAATCATTTGTAAATTTACAAAATCATAAATTGACTAATGAAATGATAAGCGTATAATTATAACGTATCATTTTTGATGAATATTAAAACAACATAAAGGAGTATTTATGGGACAAAATCATAACGAAGGTAAAATCAATCTGGTCCAACTTGTATTATTAGGACTAGGAAGTTTAATTGGTTCAGGTTGGTTATTTGGTGCATGGGAAGCTTCTTCTGCAGCTGGTCCTGCAGCCATTTTATCTTGGATTATCGGGTTTATAGTTATAGGAACGATTTCTTATAACTATATTGAAATAGGAACAATGTTTCCGCAATCTGGAGGTATGAGTAACTATGCTCAATACTCACACGGTTCATTGTTAGGATTTATTGCCGCATGGGCAAACTGGGTATCATTAGTTACTATCATTCCAATTGAAGCAGTATCTGCTGTACAATACATCAGTTCATGGCCATGGGATTGGGCAAAACCAACTTCTGCATTAATGCATAATGGTTCAATCAGTACGACAGGATTATTCGCTGTCTATGTCATTATCATTATTTTTTCTTTATTAAACTATTGGTCAGTTAAATTATTAACGTCTTTCACTAGTTTAATTTCGTTCTTTAAATTAGGTGTACCGTTACTAACAATCATCATGTTAATGCTTTCAGGTTTCGACACTAGTAACTACGGTTCATCTATTGGCGAATTTATGCCGTACGGTAGTGCACCAATCTTTGCAGCAACAACAACATCAGGAATCATCTTCTCATTTAATGCATTCCAAACAATCATTAATATGGGATCTGAAATTAAAAATCCTGAAAAGAATATTGCACGTGGCATTGCAATTTCATTAACGTTGAGCGCAATTCTGTACATCATACTACAAAGTACATTTATTACATCTATGCCACAATCAATGATTCATGAGCATGGATGGAGTGGTATCAACTTCAATTCACCATTCGCAGACATGGCAATCTTATTAGGTATCAACTGGTTAGCTATTTTGCTATACATCGAAGCGGTTGTTTCACCATTTGGTACAGGCGTATCATTTGTTGCGATTACTGGTCGTGTATTAAATGCAATGGAACGTAATGGTCATATTCCTAAGTTCTTAGGTAAAATTAATACAACTTATAATATTCCACGTGTAGCCATCGTATTTAATGCGATCATCAGTATGATCATGGTGACGTTATTCCGTGATTGGGGTGTATTAGCCGCTGTTATTTCAACAGCAACATTAGTCGCTTACTTAACAGGACCAACTACGGTAATGTCGTTACGTGAAATGGGACCTAAATTACACAGACCATTCCGAGGCACTATGTTAAAAGTAATGGCACCATTATCATTTGTACTTGCTTCATTAGCAATTTATTGGGCGATGTGGCCAACCACAGCTGAAGTTATATTGATTATTATTTTAGGATTACCAATTTATTTCTTCTATGAATATAAAATGAATTGGAAAAACACTAAAAAACAAATCGGCGGAAGTATGTGGATTATTGTCTACTTAATCTTATTAGCTTGTATGTCATTTATCGGTAGTAAAGAGTTTAAAGGTATTAACCTAATACACTACCCTTACGATTTCCTAGTTATAATTGTTTTAGCACTTGTCTTTTATAGAATTGGTATTACAAGCCACTTCAAGAGTGTGTATTACAAACGTGCTAAGAAGATTAATAAACAAATGAAAGAAGATACTATAGAAGCAGAACAACAGGAAGCTGAAAGAAAAGAAGCAATCCAACAACATAATGATTAATACAGTAAACCTAAGTGTGACTAAGTTCATACTTAGGTTTTTTTAGAATAGAACAGCATTCAATATCTTTCAACTCATAAAATAATGCTATAGTTAAAGTAATTGATAAATGTTGGGTGATGATCTGATGGTAATAATTAATACGAAGTATGGGGCTTTTGAAGGTTTCACACATAAGAATTTAGATTTGTTTCTAGGCATTCCTTATGCATATCCCCCTATTGGACATCGTCGTTTTAAACATGCTAGTCCTATCTATAGTTATAATACATTTGTTGATGCTACACAATTCAGAGCAATCCCTCCACAACCATTCAATAAATTAGAAACGTTCTTTTCAACTAGGAAACAGAAATTTCAACCTAATGAAGATTGCCTACATTTAAACATTTGGCGTCAATCGACTGGCAAAGCAAAGAAACCTGTAATCATTTACTTTTATGGTGGTGGCTTTATAAATGGTCATGGTTCAGCAGAATTATATACTCCAGAACATATTGTTGAGCAACATGATGTCATTGTGATTACGTTCAACTATCGATTAGGTGCATTGGGATTTTTAGATTGGTCTTACTTTAACGCGCACAACGATAAAAATAACGGTCTGTCTGATCAAATTGCGGTATTAAAGTGGGTTGCACATTTTATTAAGTATTTTGGTGGAGATCCTGACAATGTTACATTATGGGGTCAATCAGCAGGCAGTATGAGTATTCAAGCATTGATGCAGCAACCACAACTTGACCACTATTATCATCAAGTCATGTTATTAAGTGGCATATTGCAGTTAGATTCAGCAAAAACTGGTATGATGAAAGCACAACATTTTGATGATTTAATGCAACAACACTTTTCCGGAAAAAGTATAAACGGTTTAGATGATCAAGCCATTCTACAATTAATGGCATATGACGCGGAAGCACGTGGCAAATCTAAAGGCTTAGAATTAATATATCAACCGATTAAAGATAGCAAGATGTGTAGGCCTCTATCTGAATTCAACAAACCCCTTGTATTAAGCTATACGAAAGATGAAGGCGATTGTTATATCCGAAATGAATCACGAAAACTGAGCCCTCAACGTTTCGTTGATGTCATGAAATTAAATCATATCCACGTCGATTTCAGTCGTGTTCAAACTGGAAAACAACAAGCACATGTCGTGACGGAGTTATATTTTAAACAGCCAACATTCATGTTACTTCAACAAATGAGTAATAATTCTTATCGTTGGTTGTTACGCTTTGATTGGGCTCGACCTGAACATGTTCATTTTGCAAGTGCTTATCATATTTTAGATTTAGTCTTCTGGTTCGGTAAGATGGATATAATACAGGGTCACTCTATTAAACTTTCAAACAATGAGTTCGAATTAAGCAAACGTATGATAAGTGACTTAGTTTATTACGCTAGAACAGGCACCATGCCATACGAACCTTACTCGATAAATCACTTAGAACCACATGTATATAAATAAAGAAAACCCGTGATAGATGCATTCATCCATCACGGGTTTAAAATGGTTATATGATATTAATTTTTAGCATAATGTACGTTCTTTAATGTAAGTACAATAATCAGTCCTAATAAACCTATAAAGGCACTTACAAACGTGACCGCTTCAACATTCATATTTGAAACAACAAGGCCACCGATAATACCACCTAAACCAATACCTGCATTAAGACAAGACATATTCCAACTCATAACTTGACTTGTGTCACCTTCAACATGTTCGATAATACCACTTTGAATCGCAGGGTTCGTACTCCATTGCACGATATTCCAAATAAAGAGTCCAACTAATAATAGTATTGTTGTAGATAAAATTAAATTAATGGCTAACATAACTACAATAAATACTGTGAAAGCAATAATTAACCATCGCTTACTAGTCAATTTGTCAGCTAGTACACCACCCATTGATGTACCAACAACACCGGCAACACCATTAACGAGTAGCGCTAATGATACATAGCCCATGGAGTGACCATTCTCTAAAATAAGTGGATTGATAAATACAAACGTCACTGAATTAGCGATTAGAATAAGCAATGTAATTGCTAAAAACTTAACGATCTCAACTGGTCGAACAATATGAGATGTAACTTGATTATCATCGGAAACGTTATTATACATTCTATTGGCTTGATTGAGTTCCGTAGTAGTTGGAAGATATTTCAACATTAATAAGCCGGCAATAAGACTAATAACAATAATAAATACGAATGTGAAACGCCAACCAATCCAATCACCAATCATCGTACCGATTGGCACACCAAAAACATTTGCCCCACTAAATCCAGTATAGACAACACCAATCATCTTACCTCTGTTCTTAGGTATCGTTAGCATTGCTGCTAGTGCTAAGACTTTGACGATAATTAATGATGCAGCGGCTGATGATAATATACGTCCGATGACTAGAATCGTAAAGTTAGGCGCTACGGCGATAATGCCATTCCCTACTACAAAGGCGATTAAAGTCCATAATAATACGGGACGTGCAGGGTATCGATTTGTTAATTTAACAAGTATAGGTCCACATATTGCAAAGGTTAATGCATAAAGCGTGACAAGTTGTCCTATAATCGCTTCTGAAACACCTAAGTCATCACTCATTAAATTCATGATACCAGCGACCATCATTTCAACCATACCTACAATAAATACGCTGATGATAAATGTGGCTATCCGCATAACAGACATCATTCATACTCCTTTCATTTTAATCACTTTTACATAAAAAAACAGCTACGCACTGTTCTTCAAGTTTCGTAACTGTTCCATTATATAATATTCACATATATTTTTCTTCCCCAATGTTTTAAAAGAGACTTTCATTATTGTTGTATTGATGTTCAATAAGTTCTTGTAGAAATGCTGAAAGAACAAGTAATGCAATTGCGCCGTAAGTCACATAATTATTATGTAATACAAAATCAAAACCAAAATTCATATTAAAATAACTTTCAACTAGGCTTATTAAAAATCTAAATATATTAAATAGTGCAAGTAGTGTAATCATAATTCCAAGCAGATGGGATATAACTTTCATATAATTTGCTCCTTCGTTCAATGATTTAGTTATATAGTAAAATTTTCAAATTAAATACTACTTAGTTTAATCTTAATTTTTTCTTAAATAATAATTATCGGAATAGTTAAATGTTAAAAAGTTTTATAAGATAGGTATTGAGGTGGTTTAAATGAACGGCGAAGTACTTATTATTGAAGATGATAAAGATATTAATGAGTTAATGAAATTATCTTTAAGTACAAAAGGAATACAACACATTAAATCCGTTGATAATATTGAAGATGCAAAATTTGAATTATTGAACTTCAATTTTCAAGTTATATTATTAGATTTAAATTTAAAGTCTGAAGATGGTTATCAGTTATTGAAATATATTGATTTAAATGATACAGCCGTTATCGTAGTTACTGCTAAAACAACACATTTAGATGTTTATAAAGGCTTCGAACAAGGTGCAGTTGATTATATTAAGAAACCCTTTGATCCTATGGAGTTATATTATAGAGTGTCTTTACATTTAAATGATAAAGATCAGTCGATGTATCGTTATAATGATTTAACTATTAACTTCAATAGTATGGAAGTGTGTATTAATGATAAACCAATCAACCTTACGAATCGTGAATATAATTTATTAACGTATCTTGTTAAAAATAAGAACCAAGTACTTACGAAAGATCAGCTTTACGCTAAAGTATGGGGATACGATACAGGTGTCGATGATAACACTTTGATGGTACATATTAGAACTTTGCGCAAGAAGATTGAAGCGGTTCCTAATTCACCTAAGATGATTAAAACTGTACGCAGCAAAGGGTACATGTTCAAGGAAGATGGCAATGATCAATAAATTCACATTAAAGTTTCTTAAATATATGACTATATTTGTACTTCTAAATTTCACTATCACGTGTGTATTAATAATTATATTGTTTTTCAAAGTTTTACCTAATATTTATTGGGATATTAACGAAATTGAACCAACCTATTTAGAAACATACGGAGTTACCAAAGAACCAAATGACAATCTTAAATCGTTAGCCAAGAAGAGTAACGTTGATTTATATTTCGTCCGTAAAAATGGTGACATTCTCTACCCAAAATCGAAACGTAATTCAAATATAAAACCAACGCTATTAAAAAACATAAATAATGCGAATTCTGTTGTATCAAAAAAAGGCACGTATCTTGTTTATATTTATAGAAATAAAATGAAGCAACCTAAAATAACAAATAGCGATGAAATCAAAACATCACAACTACTTGATAGTTTATCATCTTTAGATTTCAATCATTACAACTATTTGATTTCAAACAATGAACTTCAATTTGTGAAGAATCCAGGTCAAAGAACTATACTGTGGAATGATAACTTTGGCGAAGCCTTTAATGATAGCAAGAATACGTATATTGTACTTTTCATTTCGTTCATCGTTGCTAACATCATCTTAATTGCTTTAACTGCCATTCTAATTTCAAAACGTCTGACAAGACCGTTGTCCTTTTACATTGATTGGATTGGCAATTTGTCTTTGGGCAAACTACATCAGCCTACGTCGAAACGTAAGCGATTTAAGAATCGTCGAACATATCCGGAACTGGACACATCTTTGTCGAAATTGAATGAACAAATGTTGTCTGATAAATTTTATCATAATCAAATGTCATATTATAAATCGAAGTGGATTAGTCAAATCTCTCATGATTTAAAATCACCACTTACAACGATTTATGGTTACTCTAAACTAATACAAGCTGATGAAGCGTCACAATCTTATGTTCAACTTATTTCGGAGAAAGCAACGTTTATGAGTGATTTGATTGATAGTTTGAATCAAACGTTTGATATGGAAACCAATCAGATGAAGCATGATAAAGAGAACTTTCCTATTCAATCAACAGTTAATCGTATTGCTCAGATTATTGGTTACCAATCCCTAACATGCGACTTTCATTTTGAAGATGAATCAACGTTTTATGGGAATAAATTGTATTTCGAGAGACTTCTGATAAATTTAATCAATAATAGTATTGATCATAATGAGATCAACCCTAGCATAAAAATAACTTTTTCTAAAATTGAAAATAACTTGATGATTGATTATAAGGATGACGGTCAAGGTTTGCCTCACGCTAATATTGATGCATTATTTAAACAGTCGTATACGTCGAAAGCGAATAAAGCTCAACATGGTATCGGTTTATCTATCATAAAAGACGCTGTTAATTATCATCATGGTTCAATTACACTATTACCATCTAAGCAAGGTGTACATTTCCATATCATATTGGTGGATACAGCATAGTAAATAAAAAGTCAGCTTTCATTTGGAGAATCAAGTGAAAGCTGACTTTTTAATTTAATTATCTTTCGCTTCTTCATCGGGTGCATTGAGTGCACTATTACGCGCCACTAATTGATGACGCACGTTAAAGAATTGGTTATAGCTTAAATATGTCGCAATTAACGCTGACATTATCGTAGCTGTGGTATGGATAAATACGACAAGTAATTGGAATTTAATCGCTTGTAGTGGTGGTACGCCACCAATAATCAAGCCTGTCATCATACCAGGAATAGAAACTAGACCATATGTTTTAACCGAGTCTATCGTAGGTACGATAGCTAGTCGTATACTCTCTCTAATTGATGCTTTAGAAGCCAATTTGGGTGTGGCCGCTAATGTAAGCTTAGATTCAATATCAGTAATATCTTTAACAAATGCTCGATCTAAATTCTGGTAAGCCAAATTAATCGCGATAAGGCCATTATTCGCTAACATACCACCTATCGGAATAACTTCATTTGCTTTGAAATCAATCGCTCCAGCTAATACAGTAGCAGTTAGCGGTAAGGCAGTTCCAATAAATATAGCGATAAATGAAATCCAAAAGACATGATGCATAACAGGAGAAGCACGGTTAATTGTGTTCCACGATGCGTTTATAATAATGATTAGCACTGCTAACATTAATATCCATGCTTGATCTATTTTGAAAATATAGTGCAATATAAAACCTAAGATGATTAACTGTACAACTGCACGTACGGAAGCTACTACTAAATCTTTAATAATATGTAACCCTTCTTTATACGAAATAAAGATTGGAATTAATAATAATAATGCAGTTAAACAAAGGGCTGTATTACTCATTCTGATTTAACGCCTCCTCTTTCGTTATCTCACCATCACTAATTGTTATTCTTCTATGAAAATGTCTCATACTCTGGTCATCACTGTGCGTAATCCATAAGACTGCGACACCTTCTTTAACCATGTCAAAAATCATTTGTTCAATGATGTGCTTATTTTGCGTGTCGAGTGCACTTGTAGATTCATCTAGCAATAATATATCCGGACGATACATAAGTTGACGTGCAATCGTAATCCTTTGGCGTTCACCTCCGGATAGATGTTCAATCTTAGAGTTTAAATCATACTGACCTAAGTTCACTTTCTTCAATAAATCGAGTGCCTTTTCCTTATCAAAGTGCGCATCACGAGCTAACGCTGGAAATGACATGTTATCCTCAATCGTCTCACCAAAAAGTTGACTCTGTTGCATGAGATAACTTATCTTCATACGCAATTCTTCAGGAGGATAGTCATTGAATGGCTTATCTTTGAAATAAAGTTCCCCATCTGTCGGGCTAATTAGATTATTAATCTGCTTTAAAAATGTACTCTTCCCACTACCGGATGGACCTATGATTGCTACTGCCTCACCTTCATTTAATTGAAAGTTGATATTTTTGAGTATCATACGTCTATCCGCTTTATATGATAAATTTTTGATGTTTAATAACATCTGTTACTAACCTCCTCTTAACTATTACTTTTATTGGAAAATAAATTAAAATACTTATTTATTTAATCTGTTCTAGCATCATTTATATCTATAATAACAAAAAAAGAAGTAAGATAAGCGAATTCATGTTAACATTTCTTGATTCACTGTATCTCACTTCAATCCGAGTAAATCGATTACCAAATAATCGAAATAATAATAGAGAAATATGAAATTAAGTTATTTATCATATGCAACGTAATGGTGATTGCTAAGTTACGACCACTATAGTGATACGCAACTACAAATCCAATAGCCATAATTAAATATGGTCCAACTTCAAATGGAGATGATGCGCTTAGTACGTGTAATCCAGCAAAGATTAATACTGATACAACGTACATTGCACCATATGTTAATTTCTTACCGAGTTCATGAATAATGAGATGTCTAAAGAGTAATTCCTCAACGATTGGCGTAACGATTACTATATCTAAAAATAATATTGGCCAAATCCATCTCGTCTTAAAGAGTTCCTCAATTTGTTTATTATTTTCAGTATTATTAAACTGATATTTTTCAGGTAGCAATTCTATTAAGTTTCCGTATAAAAATTGTGCCAAATACATCGCAATGAGAACAACAATAATCAGTATGATATGTTTTTTCAAATCTTTAAAGCGTTGAATTGCTAATGGAATAAGCGATTTGCGATGCATTAAATAAAATAATAGTAATAACAGACACTGTCCTAATAAGACAAAAATTTGATTAATCCCCATTAATTGTTTTATGAAAGGATCTTGTGAGGTTTGACCCGTAATAGCTACAATCGTAATCATTACAACTATTGTTAATATCAATGGCAAAACAATATTAATAATTAAGTAGCCTGGTATAAGCCAGAAATCACGTTTAACAATTCGTTTTAATGCAAATTCATTGTTTAGTTGTGAATGCTTAGATGTTTCTTGCGAATGTTCATATTCATTTGTCATAAGTCTCTCCCTATCTATTCTTTTTGAATATGTAAATTTCAACTATTATCAAAAATTAAAAGAACTTCTCTACCATTGTAGTAATAAATATCACCAAATGTACAGAGCTATGATAAAGATATGATGCTGCTAAATTCTTTCCACTTCTTATGTAAATAATGATAGAGCCAATTGATAATATTAAATACGGTATCACTTCCATGATGGATATCAAGTCATATACCTGTACACTTACTTCTATCACTATACTCAATACAATAACTACCATCAAATTCAGCTTTTTTCCGAGTTCATGAATGATTAAATGTCGATAAATTAATTCTTGAATTAAAGGTTGTAATACAACCATTGTAATAAAAGTAAACACAATTGCAATTGAATGATTGAATAGACCTTCAAGACGAAGTTGCGCTTGAGTTACATCATAACTTAAAGGTTTAGGTAGTTTCTGCGCTACAAAATTAAAAGCATAATATAGCAATAATGCACTGATACTCACACTAACTATTAATGGTAGGTAATTACGTTTAGCAATGCGAAATTGTCTAAATGCCACATCAGCAATATAGAGTTTATGTAATGCAAAAAATGACACGATAACAATAAATTGCGCTATAACGAAACTGACGCTCAACATCAAATTATATAAATAGAGTGGTGGTGGGTCTTGCGTTATCATCGCATGAACACCTAGAACACCGAAAACAATAATAATTGGCATTAAAATTTGAAAAACGATGTAAATGGGTATTAATAAGAAATCTTTTTTTACTACTTCAGGACTTACCCATTGATTTCTTAAACCCTCTTGTTTCAATGACTTTCCCTCTTTTCCCATAGGTCACCTCTTACATCTTGTACATCATACTTTATCATCGAAATACATGTATGTCATATATCATTTGTTATTCTATCAGATTATTAATATTAAGAAATTGAAAATTTCTTCCTAATTTAAATTGTAAAAGATTTACATTGGTGTATGATTTAAATTGTAGAAAGTTCAAAGGGGGAGAAATAAAATTGATTTCTATACTTACAGTTATGCAGTTTATTGTTAACATCATGATATTTATTGTGATTCTTTCAATAATCGGCTTAATACTTGTGTTGCTATTTAAAGATAAAGGGCAGAATCAACACAGTGTCTTACGTAATTATCCTGTTCTAGGACGTGTACGTTACTTTGCAGAAAAGATTGGACCAGAATTACGTCAATACTTATTTGCTAATGATACAGAGGGGAAACCATTTTCAAGAAATCAGTACACAAATATTGTGCTAGCAGGTAAATACAACTCTCGAATGTCTAGTTTTGGAACACAGCGAGAGTATAAGGATGGTTTTTACATACGAAATACAATGTTTCCTTTACAACGTAATGAATTACAAATTGATAATCAAACTATGATTTCAACATTCGTCTATAAAGTGGACAATGAACGCTTGTTTCAACGTGATGAACATCGAGATCAAACAGCTATTGATCCGTACTACTTAACAGACGATAATGCTATTATTCTCGGAAACAATTTAGAACATCCTTTTAAAATCAAACGACTCGTTGGTCAATCAGGAATGAGCTACGGTGCACTTGGTGGTCGTGCAATCACTGCATTATCACAAGGGTTAGCCCGTGCAGGCACATGGATGAATACAGGTGAAGGTGGATTGTCAGAATATCACCTTAAAGGTGGAGGCGATATTATCTTCCAAATCGGACCTGGTCTCTTCGGTGTTCGTGATAAAGATGGTAACTTTAGCGACGATCAATTTCTGAAGACGGCAAATCATAAAGAGGTCAAAGCATTTGAAATTAAGCTCGCACAAGGTGCCAAAACACGCGGTGGTCATATGGAGGGCAATAAAGTTACAGAAGAAATTGCCAAAATCAGAAACATTGAACCTTATAAAACCGTGAATTCACCTAACCGCTTTGATTTTATAGACTCACCTGAAGACTTATTACAATTTGTAGATAAAATACGTCAACTAGGTCAAAAACCAGTCGGCTTTAAAATAGTAGTGAGTAAAGTTGAAGAAATTGAAGCATTAGTTCAAGCAATGATTGATATGAATATATATCCTGATTTCATCACAATTGATGGCGGTGAAGGTGGTACAGGTGCGACATTCCAAGAGTTGCAAGATGGTGTCGGTCTACCATTATTTACAGCACTACCTATCGTAACTGGTATGTTAGAGCAACATCAAATTAGAGATAAAATGAAAATCTTTGCCTCAGGTAAATTAATTACGCCAGATAAAGTAGCGATCGCTTTAGGATTAGGTGCCGATTTAGTTAATATTGCTCGTGGCATGATGATTAGTGTAGGTTGTATTATGAGTCAACAATGTCACTTGAACACGTGTCCCGTAGGTGTTGCGACGACAGATCCTAAGAAGGAAAAAGCATTAATTGTCGATGAAAAGCAATATCGAGTAACGAACTATATTACAAGTTTACATGAAGGACTATTTAACATTGCGGCCGCAGTTGGTGTCAAAAGTCCGAATGAAATTACAAATGACCATATTGTAATTAAACGTGTTGATGGTTCAATAGAAAATATCATTGATTATAAATTGAAATTAATAAGTTAACTCGATGACAAAGAGAGTAAGGTTGGATAAAAATAATACTTTGAAGCTATATCGCAAACTCGTAATAGCTGACTAGTAAGAGAAGGTACTCATATCAAGTACCTTCTCTTTTTTGTAATTTCTTGAATTAAGCGAGTACCAATTAAATAGACTCTCGGAAATTCTATCCCCTACCTTTTTAATTCTTACTAATTCAGTTTGATTTCATTTCAATGTGCTGTATAATAATTAAAAATAAATTATCAGAATATTCTATTAATTGGAGGTAATATTTATGACAGACAATCATCCAAATTGGAAATTTGAAACACAAACGATTCATGCCGGACAAGTTATCGATGAATTCTCAAAATCACGTGCTGTGCCTATTTACCAAACATCAAGTTATGTCTTTGATGATACGCAACATGCACAAGACCTATTCTCTTTGGCTAAACCAGGTAATATTTACACACGAATCATGAACCCAACTCAGAATGTCTTTGAAGCACGTATCACACAATTAGAAGGTGGTGTTGGTGCATTAGCTACCTCTTCAGGTCAAGCTGCTATCACATTGGCATTACTTAATATTGTGGAAACTGGTTCAGAGATTGTAGCATCGTCTAACCTATATGGCGGTTCTTATAACTTATTAAACATCACCTTTGCAAAACTAGGTATTAAAGTTCACTTTGTTGATCCTAGTGACCCTAACAACTTTAAAGCAGCGATTAATGATAAAACAAGAGCGATTTATGCTGAAACAATCGGTAATCCAGCTATAGATGTATTAGATATTGAAGCGGTAGCACAAATTGCTCACGATAATGGTTTACCACTTGTCATTGATAATACATTTGCTTCTCCTTATTTATGTCGTCCATTTGAACATGGTGCTGATATTGTTATCCATTCAGCTACTAAATTTATAGGGGGCCATGGTACATCAATAGGTGGCATTATAGTAGATAGCGGTAAGTTTAATTGGGATAACGGTAAGTTCCCTGGATTAGTCGAACCTGATCCAAGTTATCATGGCATTTCATATACGAATGATGTCGGTGAAGCTGCATACATCACTAAAGCACGTGTTCAATTATTACGTGATTTAGGTTCAGCTGTGTCGCCTTATAATGTTCATGAATTTTTAATTGGTTTAGAAACATTACATCTACGTATGGAACGTCACTCTGAAAATGCCTTAAAAGTTGCTCAATTTTTAGCTCAACACCCTAAAGTCACTTGGGTAAATTATCCTGGTCTTGAAAACAACAAATATCATAACTTAGCTAAAAAATATCTACCAAAAGGTCAAGGTGCAATTCTGACATTTGGCGTAGACGGATCAGTTGATGACATCGCTCGCTTCGTCGATAAATTGCAACTATTCTCATTACTCGCAAATGTAGGAGACTCCAAATCACTCGTCATCCATCCTGCAAGTACGACGCATCAACAATTGACTGAAGCGGAACAACGTCAATCAGGTGTACTTCCAGAAATGGTTCGTCTATCTATAGGTACTGAAAATGCTGAAGATATTATTAACGACTTAAATGATGCACTTAGCATTATTTAAATGATATAAAAATAAGCTGTAATGGATCATGAGACATTAATTTATGTCCCCGGCTCCGTTACAGCTTTTATGGTTCATTATTCATCTGTCATATTACTTTTTTGTTTAAAGCCTAATTTTTTTAATTCTCTAACGGTCCCTTCCATATTGACCTTCTTATCATTTTTAGATGTTGACATTAAAGAGAAGTACTTCTCGACTTCTTTAATATCTGCTTTTTTATAGTTTATATCGATTGTTTCAACCCATTTTTCATGATTATTTTCTAAGCTATAAGATACACCTTTAAGGTCTTTCAATTGATGATGATCATGGAACGTCTTCTTAGCTTCTTTCTTAGACATACCGAAATCATTATACTTCAATGTTGTTACCGTTGATTGTTTTACTACTTTATTCTTTTTATAAGACAATGTCGTTAATACATGCTTCCCTTCCATGTCACCTTCATATGTCTTAGAGCGTTCCTTACTACACGCGCCTAATATACTTACACTTAACACCATTAATATCGTCAATACAAAGAACTTTTTCATCATACTCATCTACTTCCCACTGTGTCATTTTTCAATTAAATTATAGCATTTACTTTATCTTATTATGTATATCATTACCAGATAATTTTGATTAGAAACAATTTTTTCAGAAAAACAAAAATCTACATGCTACAATGTTAGTAAATAATGACGTTAGGAAGTGTGTGCATATGAAAGAATCAATTGAATTATTAAAATCATTGACTGATGTGAATGGCATTGCTGGATATGAACGCAATGTAAAGGCAAAGATGAAAGAATATTTAGAGCCTGTAAGTGATGAAATTATAGAAGATGGTTTGGGTGGCATATTTGGTAAAAAAGCAAGTGACAATGGAACAAAATCACTTATGGTAGCTGGCCACCTAGATGAAATTGGCTTTATCGTGACTAAAATCGATAATAATGGATTTATTAAATTCCAACCTATTGGTGGTTGGTGGAATCAAGTCATGTTATCTCAAAAAGTAACCATTACAACAGATGATGGTACTGAAATCCGTGGTCTTATCGGTTCAAAACCACCACACGTACTTGACCCAGAAGAACGTAAGAAGCCTGTCCAAATTAAAGATATGTACATTGATATCGGTGTTCGAAGTAAAGAAGATGCTGAAAATCACGGTATCGAAGTTGGCAATATGATTACACCTTATAGTGAATTTGAAGAATTAGCGAATGGCAAATATTTAACTGCTAAAGCATTCGATAATCGCTACGGTTGTGCACTTGCAATCGATGTATTAAAAAGACTTAAAGATGAACAAATCGGTGTAGATTTATATGCAGGGGCAACTGTGCAAGAAGAAGTTGGCTTGCGTGGTGCTAAAGTTGCTGCTAATAAAATCAAACCTGACCTCGCTATTGCAGTGGATGTTGCAGTCGCATACGATACACCAGGAATGAACAACCTTGGAAGTGAGACGACTTTAGGAAATGGGCCTGTAGTAATCTTAATGGATGCATCTAATGTTGCACATCAAGGCTTACGTCAACATATTAAAGAAGTTGCAAGAAGACATTACATTACTGTGCAATGGGATACAACAGCTGGCGGTGGTACAGATGCAGGAAGTATCCATGTTGCAAATGAAGGTATACCTACAATTTCTATTGGCGTTGCCTTACGTTATATGCATTCAAATGTGTCAGTACTCCACACAGATGATTATGAAAATTCAGTGCGCCTTGTAACTGAAATCGTTCGTTCACTAAACGATGATGCTTATGAGAGAATAAAATGGTAAGTTACTAGTTAAAATATTATGAATTTGATAATTTAAGTCATATCATCAAAATATCGCATTTTCACACTAGTTTGTGGTGTGCTTAATATAATAAAGATTAACGTCATTTGACGTCACTAACCCCAGTCTACTGCCATAGACTGGGGTTATAATATTAACCTTCATTTTAATTTAACTATTAGAATTTATTGCTATTCTACTGAATTCTCCCAACTATCATCACTTAACATTTCTCCTGGCCAAGTGTAAGCCATAACACCACCATCAATTCGAACCGTTTCACCAGTAATAAATGAACTATCGTCAGATGCTAGAAATGCAACAAGTTTACCTACTTCTTCAGGTTTACCTAATCGACCTAATGGAGTGACCCATTTTTGATTATCGCGGAACGTTTTACCCGCTTCATCTTCTGAAGTACCCGCTAAATTGTCTACTAATGGTGTTTCAATTGTTCCTGGTGCAATAGCATTCGCACGAATATTCTCACGACCATATTCAATAGCGATAGATTTCGTAAAGTTAATGACTGCACCTTTGGCAGCGTTATATCCAGAACGATATAAGTCGGCAGCTTGTCCTGAGAATGATGCCGTATTAATAATAGAACCGCCTTGTTCCATCATTAACGGTAATAAGAATTTGGTTACTAAGAATGTACCTCTCATATCCACTGCCATGATTTTATCGAATACTTCAACAGGATACTCGTGGATTCGGCCTGCGCCATTATCTACACCCGCATTATTAAAGATAACATCTACACGCCCATACTCATCTCTAGCTTTATCCGCAAAGTCTTGGACTTGTTTATCATCTGAGATGTCTACTTTATACGCAGTAGCTTTACCTCCATTATGATTTATTTCTTCAACCGTTTTTTCTAATTCATCCGAAATATCAAGTGCGAGTACATGTGCACCTTCATTAGCCAAGACTTTTGCTGATGCTTGGCCGATACCTGTACTTGCACCAGTGATGACTGCAATTTTATTTTCTAAACGTTTCATAACGGCTTTCACTCCTATTTTCAAATTTCTTTAATGAAATTTAACTCATCTATACAATGTTTATCTTCCACACTTCAAACACCCTCAAACCTTATTCTCATAATGATAGCGCTTCATCACACAATTTAATTCCAATCTTATTTAATAAGTAATTATTATTGTACTTATCACATTAATAACCAATTCTTATACTTAAATTTCTGAAAATTGCTATATTTTAAAAATCAGTTTGTTATACTTTGAGTTAACTAACAAAGGGGGCCATTTTATGACCACTAATACAAAAGAAAGAACATCTTTAGTTAATAAATTTCTAAATGGTGTTGAAAAAGCTGGTAATAAATTACCAGACCCTGCAATGCTTTTCTTCTTAATGTGTGTTGGCTTAGCCGTTATCACTTGGATTGTGTCTCTTTTTGACGTATCAGTGAAACATCCAGGAAATGGAGAAGCCATACATATAAAGAGTATTCTTAGTACTGAAGGTATCGCTATGATTATGAATGATGCCGTTAAGAACTTTTCTGAATTTCCTGCACTAGGACTTGTATTAGCAGTGATGATTGGTGTCGGTGCTGCTGAGAAATCAGGATATTTTGATAAGTTAATGATTTCAGTTGTTAACCGAGCTTCAAAGCGAATCATTGTACCGACTATCATTTTAATTGGGATATTAGGAAGTTTAGCTGGGGATGCAGCAACAGTCATCTTACCCCCACTTGCTGCAATGATCTTTATTAAAATTGGCTATCACCCAATCGCCGGTCTTGCAATGGCCTATGCTTCTTCATTAGGTGGTTTTGGTGCTAACTTTTTAATTGGTATGCAAGATGCATTAGTCTATGCATTTACTGAACCAGCGACGAAGATTGTTTCAGATAGCGTCAAGATTAATGTGGCTATGAACTGGTACTTTATTGCCGCAAGTGTCATCTTAGTACTTCCTGTTATCTATTTCACTACAACAAAGGTTGTTATACCACGTTTAGGTGAATATGATGCGAGTCAAGCTAATTATGATGAAGACGAGGAAACATCATCTCATATTACGCCAACTGAAAAGAAAGCATTATTCTGGGCGAACATGTCATTTCTTTTACTGATTGTTGCCCTAATCATATGTTGTATTCCAGAAGGAAGTTGGTTAAGAAATGCTAAAACAGGCAGTCTCATTGACGACTCACCTTTAATTAATGGTGTTGGTTTAGTGATTCTTGTTATTTTCTTAATTCCTGGGATGGTCTATGGCATTTTGAGTAAACAAATCAAGAACTCAAAAGATTTAGGTGGTATGATTAGTGACTCTCTTGGTTCTATGGGGTCTTTCATATTAATCGTATTCTTTGCAGCTCAATTATTAGCATTCTTACAATGGAGTAATCTTGGTATTATTGTGTCAGTCTATGGCGCCAAATTACTTCAACATCAAAATGGTATCGTGCTTATTATAGGCATCATTATTCTTAGTAGTTTGATTAACTTAATTATTGGTAGTGCATCGGCTAAGTGGGGTATTCTTGCTCCAATCTTCGTACCGATGATGATTTTACTAGGTTATCATCCTGCATTTACACAAATGATTTATCGTGTTGGTGATTCAATTACAAACCCGATCACTCCGATGATGCCTTATATGCCACTCGTTCTATCTTACGCGCAAAAGTATGATAAAAATATGAAACTAGGTTCCCTACTTTCTAGTTTAATGCCATACACCTTTGCGTTAGGTGTCGTATGGACATTATTCGTTATCGCTTGGTACTTACTAGGTATTCCATTAGGACCAGGTGGACCTGTTAAAATTCCGAAATAATTTAACAAGGGTTATAATATTTTAGCCTTTTAAATGTGCACAAACCTCCTCTATCTTCGAGGAGGTTTATTTTTATGTAATCCCTTACAAAATTTTTACTTATTACTAAATATTTATAGCAGTCTCCCTTTTTCAAAGTGTTATATTACGGTAAAATAAAGGTATAGAAGTGTATTTTAATCAACATTATTCTAGTCATTTAGGAGGACACGATGGAAGAACGAATAGGTTTAGTAGATATTGGATCAAATACTATCAGATTAGTTATTTTTAACTTTAATAAAGAATCAGGAATTAATGAATTGCTCAATATTAAGACGCCTGCACGACTAAGCCAATATCTCACTAAAGATAATAAAATGAGTAAAGAAGGCATAAAAGTACTCATTGATGCATTACACAGCTTTAAATCTGTGTCTGATAAATTCAATGTAACTGAATTACATCCGATTGCTACTGCCGCAATCCGTCAATCTAAAAACAATGATGAAATTGTCAATGAAGTTAAAAATGAAGTTGGTATTGATATTAAAATCGTACCCGAAGAAGACGAAGCTTACTATGGTTACTACGCAATTACTCACACTACTGAAATTGAAAACGGAGTATCCGTCGACATCGGTGGCGGTTCAACTGAAGTAACGTTATTTAAAGATAAAGAACTATTTGAATCACATAGTTTCCCTTTCGGTGTCGTAACACTTAAAAGAAAGTTCTTCAACGACAAAGATCATAATGACAAAGGTGCCATTAAAGATATGGAGAAATTCCTATCTCAACAATTTGAATCTTTAGAGTGGTTGAAAGATCAAGAGGTTGCACTTGTAGGTGTCGGTGGTTCCGCACGAAATGTAGCTCGAATCCATCAAGCCGAACATTCATACCCTATTGGCGGTGTACACAATTATACAATGACGAATAAAGATATTGATGAAGTCTTTGATATCATTCGTAAAAGTGATCGCGATGATTTAACTAACCTTGACGGCCTAAGTCGTGATCGTGTAGACATCATCTTACCAGCTGTATCAGTGTTTAAAACGTTGTATAAAATTGTAGACGCTAAACAGTTCACATTCTCTAGAAACGGTTTACGTGAGGGATATGTCATGAAGCAAGTACGTGAACGCTATCCTGATGTCTTCGATAAAAATAATGTACGTAAAGAATCCATTCATTTCTTAGCACGTGAATATAAGATTGAAGATGTTAGTTCACAAGCACGTCTTAAATTAGCTAAATCCTTATTATCACAATTAATTGATATCGCTGATTTAGACATTAGTAACAACGATCAACGTCTATTTGAAGAAGGCGCTTATATTTACTACCTAGGTAGCTTTATCGATTCAGATTCAAGTTCTCCACACACGTACTACATCATTGCTAACTCTATGATTAACGGTTATACACATAAAGACCGTGTTAAATTAGCGTTACTCGCTAGTTTCAAAAATAAATCACTATTGAAATTCTATTGCAAAGAAACAGATTGGTTTAGCAATAAAGAAGTAGATACGATTCAAGCACTCGGCGGCATCATTAAATTTATCAACGCATTAAACATTTCACAAACAAGCTTCGTAGTCGATGTTGAATTGAAGAAAAAGAAAAAAGGCGACGAGGACTATCAATTGGCTGTTTACTATACTGAAGGCGAGCCTATTGCAGAAGAATATCAAGCAAACAGACAGAAAAAACATATTGAAAAGATACTTAAAGGAAATGTTTCCATTATCTTTACAAAATCTTAAAACAAGTATGCTATCTTAAAGTTAGGATATTATGCCTTTTACTTACTAATTGAAAAGAATAACGCATATTTGAGGAAATGACGAGGTGTATTTGGAATGCAAACTCAATTGGGAGAAAATGATATTAGCTTACCGCAATACTACAACAACCGCGAATTAAGTTGGCTTGATTTCAACTATCGCGTACTTCAAGAAGCATATGACAAAAACAATCCGCTACTAGAAAAATTAAACTTTATATCTATTTTTAGTTCTAACTTAGATGAATTCTTCATGGTTCGCGTTGCAGGTTTAAAAGACCAAGTTAAGATGGGCTACGACAAACCAGAAAACAAAGCACAAATGACACCACAGGAACAAGTTGATGCCATACAAGAAAAAGCTAAAAAATATGTTGATACACAATATGAACGTTATAACGAATTAATGACTGAACTTCAAGATTATGAAATAGTGATGTGCGAACCACATGAATTATCTGAACCTTTATTAAACAAATTAGAAAGAGATTTTAAACTAACGATTCTGCCAACTTTAACACCACTTGGCATTGATGCGTATCATCCTTTCCCTAAACTTAATAATAAAAGTTTAAACATCTTCGTAGACATTGATACTGAAGATGCGATTAATTCAGCAATTGTGCAAATCCCGTCACTCATTCCAAGATTCTTAACTTATAATGAAGGTGCTAAACAATATGTCGTCATGGTTGAAGACGTCATCACATACTTTATCAATTATTTATTTACTGGTTATGAAGTATTAAATACCTTCACATTCAGAATCACAAGAAATGCCGATTTAACGATACATGAGGATGGCGCTGAAGACTTACTTATCGAAATCGAACGTTTCCTTAAAGAACGTAAGAGTGGTTCAGCTGTACGTCTAGAAGTTGATGGTCGTACTGCAAATCCAGATGATTTAGACTGGCTTATCGAGACATTGGAAGTTGATAAGCAAGATGTTTATTTCTTAAATGGACCATTAGACTTAACATTTATTTTCGGCTTAGTCGATCACCTATCTCATAAATTAAATTATTTAACTTATGAAAAATATTCACCACAGATTCCACGTTCTTTAGGCAATAATAATTTATATGAACTTGCATTAAAACGTGATATCTTCTTCCATCACCCATACGAATCTTTCGAACCGATTGTTGACTTTATTCGCGAAGCTGCGGACGATCCAAATACAATAGCGATTAAACAGACATTGTATCGTGTTAGTAAAGACTCACCTATTATTAAGAGTTTAAAAGAAGCTGCTGAAAAAGGTAAACAAATAACCGTACTTGTAGAATTGAAAGCACGTTTCGATGAAGAAAACAACGTACACTGGGCACGCATGTTAGAAGATGCAGGTTGTCACGTTATATATGGTATGACACATCTTAAGACACACAGTAAAATCGCTTTAGTCGTTAAACGTATTGGTGGCGAATTAACATCATTCGTTCACTTAGGAACAGGTAACTATAACGACAAGACTGCGAAACTCTATACAGATATGGGTATTATCACTACAAATGAACAAATTGCAGAAGATGCCATTAACTTCTTCAATTATTTAAGTGGGTACTCAGTAAAACCAGAATATAATAAATTAATCGTAGCACCATTTGATATTCGTGATGTCTTTATCGATCGCATAGATAAAGAGATTAGCAGTCACCTTCAACATGGCAACGGTAAGATTATGATGAAGATGAACTCACTTACGGATAAAGCCATCATTGAAAAGTTATTCGAAGCATCACAAGCCGGTGTTAAGATTCAACTCATTATTCGTGGTATCTGTTGCTTAAAACCAGGTATTCCTGGTATAAGTGAGAATATTGAAGTGGTAAGTATCGTAGGTCGTTTACTAGAGCACTCTCGTATTTATTACTTCCATAACAATGGAGATGAACGCATCTATTTATCATCAGCTGATGTAATGACACGTAACATGATTAAACGTGTAGAAATCTTATTCCCAGTTGAAGATAAAGAAATTGGAAAACGCCTAGTCGACTTCATGGACTTACAATTATCTGATAATCAAAAAGGACGCTACCAAGATGAACATGGTCATTATCACTATGTGGAAAATAACTTATCACCGTTAAATTCACAAGTCTATTTAATGCAAGAAGCAATTAAATATGGACAAGAACTTAAAAAACGTTCAGCTCAACCATCAGGTATGCCAGTTGTATCTAAACGTCGTGCGAATTGGATGAATCGTATCCGTCGTTCTCTAAAGAAATAACATATAAAATAGGCAATGGTCGCTCATGACCATTGCCTTTATTTTTGTAAACTATTTTATTTCTCAGGGTGATCGTACCAATGATTTAGGAATTGATATAAGACGTTGCTATAGGTTTGTAGTTCTGATGCTTCTATCTTCTCATCGACGCTATGTGCTTCTTCTAAACTACCAGGTCCATATAAAATAGTTGGTATACCAAAGTGTGCTGTCCAACCACCATCAGTTACAGTCGTACTCATACCATGCTTTAATTCCGTTCCATGAACAGTTTGATGCGCTGACTGTAATTGTTTAAATCCAGGATGTTCAATAGGTATGGTGAAGCTAGGGAAGATTTCACCTTTGTCTTCAATCATTGATTCACCGCCCCATTCAAACTTCAATGGATTCTCCCGAAGCCAAATATCAGCCTCAGACACACGATTCAAGTAATCTTCTATTTCTGCAACTACATCTTCATATCGCTCGTTTGGCAAATAATGAACCGTTATCCATAAACGACATTCATCTGCAATGAATGCTGGATGGCGTCCACCTTCTATCACTGCCGGATTAATGGTATTTGCACCTGGAGGCATACCAGGACTATGTTTCATTACAGCCCAGTGCTGTTCTAATTCGTTTAGTGCGTGAATAATTTTTGTCATTTTTTCAATGGCACTCGCACCAAATAGCCCACCACCAGCATGGATGGTTTGACTACGCGCACCATCATGAATGGTATTCTTACTTTTCACGGTAATCCAGCCGGTAATCACACCACCTTGACCAAGCGCCATATTCTCACTTGTATCTAACACAAGTGCTAGATCAGCTTTAGGTCCAATTTCACAAGCAAGTTTCGTACCTGCTTCACCTACTTCTTCTCCTACGACAGACTGTACAATGATATCGCCTTTAGGTTGGCGTCCTTCTTGATTTAACTTTTCAAGAACATAAAATAATGACGCCATACCACCTTTCATATCACTTACTCCACGACCATAAAGCCAGTCATCCACTTGGGTTAATTCAAATGGCGGATACGTCCAGTTTGAATCATCATCTACTGATGCCACATCTACATGGCCATTTAATATAAGTTTAGGTGCGGAAGGGTCACTCCCTTTCAAAGTCGCGACAATGACACTATCATTCTTATAAAGTTGTTCCCGTTGAATACTAAATCCAAGTGCTTTTAATAATTCTTCAATCTCATCTTGCAAAGGGTCTGTATTACGTCCAGGTGGACTCTCCGTATTGTAATTAACTAGCAATTCCAACAAGTTATAAAGACGTTTCTCCATCTTTGTCACTCCTTTAAATCATAATCCCCCACTACGTCCTTCATTACCAGTGTATCACGATAAAGATTACAAAAAAGGTGTTTCTTGCCAAATGACAAGAAACACCTATGACTATTATTATACTGGTCGCACAGTCACTTCGTTTACATTAACATGTGCAGGTTGTGTTAATGCGTAAACAATCGCATCCGCAATATTTTCAGGATCTAGTTTCTTACGACCACCAAAGTCACTTCGTTCTGTCATTGGTGTATCTACCATTCCTGGTAATATGCTTGTTGTTTTAATCCCTGTTTTTGCTAATTCTTTTTCTAAGCCATTAAAAATCATCAATACAGCAGATTTTGTAGCACTATATAATGCACTTTCTTTAGATACTTCATTCGCAGATATAGATGCTAAATTGACTACATGTCCTGACCCTTGTGCTTCAAACTTAGGTAATATCGCATTGAGACTGTATAGAAGTCCTTTAATATTCGTATCAACCATTGAATCCCATGACTCAACTTGATAGTCTGTGATTTTTGATGAACGCATGACACCTGCACAATTTACGAAGATATCCACGTGTCCAAATGTATCGATGGCTTTTGCTACTAATGCATCTACTTCTACTTGGTTTGTCACATCTGTAGGTACAATATGTATATTGTCTTCATTCATATCTTTCGCTACCGTATTCAATTTATCATGACTACGTCCTGCTAATACGACTTTAACACCTTGCTTCTCAAGTGCTTTTGCTGTTGCTGCTCCGATACCACTACTTGCACCGGTAATAATTGCTACGCGTCCGTTTAATTCTGTCATTTCACTTCATCCTTTACTTTAGATTCTTAAAATACATTACCTTATTTAAAATGCATTAAACCTTTAAGACAATTCCTAGGAAATATTATTATGAAAATACTAAGATGAATTGTAATCTTTAAGAAAACGTATTAAAGTTAATATATGTAATTAAATCATTGGGCATATAGAAAGATAGGAGGATACACAATGACATTTGAAGAACGTATTCAAGCGTTACGTGCTGAAAAGAGTAGAACAAGTTTCTCGTTTCATTTCATCGATTTATATAGTGAAGAAGAATGGATGAATATGAGTGTGAAGCAACGTACACGCCAAGAGAGAGAATTTATCGCACAATTGGACCAAATTCCACGTGTAAGAATGCCATTCTCTAGTCAAGAAGGCTACAAGTTTAAGTTATATAATCAAGAATATCAATATAATGAAGTTAAGAAGAATTTCAAAGATTTATAATACACTGAAGCCCGTATCTCTATGATAAGATACGGGCTTTCAACACATTATTCCAGAATGATTAGGGGTATATTTATGGTATGCCTTCGACTGCTCACCAACGAAGGCATATAAGGTTCTTGAATGTTAATAGGAGGCCATTCAATTTGTATTAATTTGTAACGAGTGTTTTACGTTCGAGTCCATAGTAATATAGTCGTTCTGCATCAATATATGGAATTGAATCGATAGTCAAGTAGCCATCTTTAATATCACCGATCATTCCTTGATTAACACCAGTTTTCAAATAAATGTCGTAACTGCCTTCATCAGAAAAAACAACTTCTTCAATTACTTTTCTCATCAGTATCACTTCCCATTACTTATTCCTTACAATTCTTATCATACACCCTTTTAAAAATTTTTAAAGTCTTTTGTGATACTTTTCACAAATAGTTCACTTTTTTGAAAATGAAAGCTATTGAAGGAATTTATGTATGTAGAATATAAAAGGATTTCTATTTCACTTAAGTCGATATACTTGCCTAGGGGGCTATAAAGTAGTTCTTAGATAGATATTCACTTGCTTAAGTTATTTCGCTTTCCTGCGGGAAAGGCTCAAGCCTGTAGTCTTGAGACACTTTCTTTTCCGCTAGGAGTCTTATAACTTCGCTACGTTATCTATCTTAGAACTACTCACAATGCGCTAAAGCACTTAGGTTCAGGTAATTATACTTTTATGTTATCCCTCTTAACTATGATATATATTCTATGGTTTAATTAATATGGTAACACTTAAAATTTTTGCGATTTAAAATATAAAATCATGGTTTAACATTAAATATTTTAAATTGAATACACTCGGCATTAAAGACTTTCTCTATTAAATCCTCTACACTTTCAAATTCATCATGGTTTTCATATGGATCAATAATATAAAACTTAGGTGTTTTACTATTTAATCCTATAATTCTGAATATCAAATATTTTTGAGGGTTCTCATACATGGCATATATTTCATTTAATGATAAGTAAAAAGGTTCATCCTCTTTTTTAGATTTAGTGGCTTTAATTTCAATATATTTTTAACTGGACTATCTAAATTTTGAGGATCAAAAGCAGTCATGTCATATCCATATCCGTGCAGTTCACCCATAGATGTATCAATTGTATTAATAAATTGTTCTTGTAAATTTTTATCAGATATATTTTTTTCAATTAAATTCATAAAATATTGATAAGCTAATTTTTCTCCAATTTGTCCCGTTATTTTGTTTTCTTTATGGGCTTTTTCAATGTCGTCATCAGTTTGTTTTTTAGTAGAGGTCTTATATTTTTTTGCATATGTGGAAACTTTGGGCTTATCTATTTGAGACATTTGAATATTTTTATTTTCTTTAATACTTTCATTAAGTTCTTTAGTCTCTATTATTGTTACTATTTCATTAATATTTAATAATAAAGCGTTATATTCATTTATATTAATTTTATTTACTAATCCGTTAAGTAATTTAATCATTTCTTTGTAGTCTGAAATCATCATATCCTCGGTATACACTTCAGTCTCAAAATCATAATACTTATAAATAATTGAACCGTGAGCATATCCACTTGGCAAATCCGATTTATCATATTTACTATCCTTATTATTTGAATAATAAAATCTACCTACTTCAAAGTTATTATCATCCAGATATGACGCTAAATACTTGGAAAGGGCAAGTGCTTTTTCTTTAGCTTTTTTCACACCCAAAGTTTTTTCTTTAATTTCGCTCCAACCTTGATTTAAAGAGAGATATACCCCTTTGCCTTCGGGGTGAAATAAATAAACAATGTAGTAACCTTTTTGAGTGCTTTTAGTTATATTAGTGTTAAAGGTAGTAACCCATGGAACCATACTATAATTTCCCTTCCCAACACTTCCAGTAGTTAAAAGGTCTTTATTATTAGATAAATTTTCTAGCTGTTTGGGCAATAATTCTTCAATAATTGATGAATACTTTTCACTTAGGTCCCAATCTTTATTCGTTCTGACATCCTCATTATTTTTCATTTTTATCAAATTCAAAACATTTTTTATATCTTTTATCATCTTGAATCCCTCTAATCATTATGTATATTACATATATTATTATATATTCAAAATAATAAAAGACACCATAGTGCAATTTAAAATCTGACTAATTACACTATGGTGATCGTTAATTTTATTCTTCTACAATATATCTATATATATCATCTCTAATTGATGTCTTCATAGTAAAATTCATTGTTACTACTCTATCACCAATATCTCGAATTTCTTCTTTAGCTGTTCCTTGGATGTATTCTGCTTCTCCTAAATAATAATGAAGTCTTCCTTCAGCATCACTTTTCTTTACAAAAATATAAACTTTTTTATTTTTCTCTTTATGGTTAATAATATCTTGTATTTCATTACTTTTTAATGATGCATTTGCTCTTGAAACCCAAGCTAATTCATCTTGACTTATAAAATGATCTTCATATTTAATATTATCCTCTATATCTTCAGATTTTTTATATGTAATAAATACTGGAATATGATCATCTAACACTCTATAACCATAAATGTTATTACTCATATTTTTTTCATCATTTCTCCAGTTTACTAATTTTAGAAAATCTAATCTCGAATATTGATTATAAAGGATTAAGTCATTCCCTGAATTTTGAAACTTCTCATTATAATATTTAGCTAAACTAATTAAATCGTCTACATATAATTGATATTGCATATCTGCCAAATGTTTTTTAAATGAAGCGCTCAAACTATATTTATTTCCATTCTTAGTTATAATTGGACTACCATATCTCGCATGTTCTGCTTGACCAAAATATTCTAATGTTAATATTTTTAAAGAAGTGTTAATATCCTCATTATTAAGATGATTCAATTCATCATATATTTCTCCACCTATTTGACCTTTATTGATTATATATTCAAGTACTAAATAATCCGAATTTTTTAATCCAGGTGATATTTCTCTTGATAAGAAACATAAATTTTTTGTTGCATCATCTGAGAGTTCCATTTGCGTATATTTATATTTCTTTAAAAATTCATGATAACTGCTAAATTTAGATAAAATAACCTGAGGGTCAATCGAATTTTGTTCAATATAGTCCATAAGCATTGGTGTATGACCTATTCGTTCTTCAACAGTTTTATATGCATCAATAATAATTTTTACACTATTTAATTTAGCATTATCTATAGAATCATAGATTTTTTTCTTAGCGATTTCTTCAAAATTAATCGTAGATATACCTTCTATTTTATTAGGGTTACTTAAAAACTCACGATATGCATTTTTATTTTGAGATTGATTGTCTGACAAAGCTATTGGAATAAGATAGTTATTTTTATAGTTACCTATAAAATCTATGATTGTAACATATTCTTTTTCAGAACTTTTTCTCAATCCTCTACCTAACTGTTGAATAAATATAATACTAGATTGTGTACCTCTTAACATTAAAATTTGATTCACTTCTGGAATGTCTATACCTTCATTGAATAAGTTGACTGTGACGATATATTTAATTTCCCCATTAATTAATTCATTTGTTACTTTCATCCTTTTATTCGGGGTGTCACTACCAATTAATGACTTGCTTGGAATATTTCTAGCTGTCAACATCTCTGCTATTTCAATAGCCTCTTCTTTTCTACTAACGAATATTAACCCTCTTAATGTATCACCTGAAAAACCGTAATAGTTTGCTTTTTCAACTATGTGACTAACTCTTTCTTCAGAAGTTAAATCTTTTAAATCAGTAAAATCATCACTTTCTATGCCATTATGTACATAATCGGTAACTCCATAATAATGAAATGGACAAAGTATTTTGCTTTCCAAGGCTTTAGGTAATCGAATTTCATATGCAATATTATTATCAAATAATTTGAATATATTTCCATCATCTGTTCTCTCTGGAGTTGCTGTCATACCTAACATAAAATCAGGATTAAAATAATTAAAAATAATTTGATATGTTTTAGCATCAGTACGATGCGCTTCATCAAAAACTATATAATCGAATGCGTCTTTTTTAAAGTTTTTGTAATTATCATTTCTACTTAAAGATTGAATAGTTGCAAAAACATATTTTGCTTCTTGTTCTTTTTGAGTACCTGTATATAAACCAAACTCTTGCGGATTTTCATGGGGAAATACTTTTATAAATTCTTGGCGAGCTTTCTTTAAAATACTCTCATTATGAACAATAAATAAAAATTTAGTAGGCTTATAATTCCTTACATCCAATGCACATAAAATAGTTTTACCAGTTCCAGTAGCCGATATAACTAACCCTTTATGTTCACCTGATTCTCTTAATTGTCTTAGAGACATCAACGCTTCTTCTTGCATGATGTTTGGTTTTATTTCATTGGTTTTATTAAATTTGTTTAATAATGTGTTTTGCTCACTATTGATTTCAAATAAATTTTTATAGAGTTTCGGACTAAATGATAATTCATAGTCTTCAATCCATTTCTCATCTAAAGGTATACTGTTATCCCATAATTCTTCAAATTGATACCTTACGTTATGTATTAAATCGCCATTTTTATGAGTTGACAACAAAACATTATGTTCATAATTCACTTTCATTGCAGTTGATGTCAGGTTAGAGCTCCCAATGATCATAGAAGAATAATTATCATGGTCAAATATATATCCTTTAGCATGAAAGCCCTCAATGTCTGTTAAGCGTACTTCAACATTGTTTAGTTTCAATAATTCTTTATACATTTTAGGGGTATTAAATCCTAAATAATTCGAAGTAATTAACTTTCCTGAAATTCCTTTTTTATTTAAATCATAGAGTGCTGATTTAATACTTGCTAACCCACTTTCAGTAATAAACGCTACTGATATATAAAATGTATTACATTTGTTTAACTCATTTAAAATAGTTGTTAATACGTTTTGATTTTTATTATTTATTAATATTTTGGGATTCAAATTACCTTCGTGAACAACGTTTTTATCTATAAAACCTTTATTCAATGACTGCTTTAAACTATCTACTATATTATTAGCCATTATTCTTCACCAGTTGAAATCATTTCTACTGCTGGAATATCTGCTGGTGCCCATTGAAGTGTTTTTAATTCACCCGCATGTAACCACTTGATTTCTTTGTGTTCCGTTAGCGTAGGCATTTGATTATTTAACGTACACTTAAAAGTAGTTAATCTTACAATGCCAAATTCGTATTCGTGTTCAGTTGTAGTCACTTTGTCACCGACAACTAAATCACACTTCATCTCTTCCTGTATTTCTCTGATTAGAGCTTCTTTTTCAGATTCTTCAGGCTCAATTTTGCCACCTGGAAATTCCCACATTAATGGTAATGACATGTTTTCACTACGTTGTGCACATAAGATTTTCCCTTCTGAATAAATTATAGCGCCAACAACATTTATAACCTTTTTCATAGAAAAGACCCACACCTTTTTATTTTATTAATTATAATTTTATCAAAACTTACATTTTCATCAATCCTCTAATCCAAAAGTATGTATAAGTTTTTTAAAACTTAAATTGAACATATTTAGTTAGAATTTTAAAGCAAATTTGCATTTTAAGAAATCCACCAATTATTGATACTTTCTGTCCATTTTTTGATAACGGGTGCCTTTATGTTTGCAGTATAATTAACTCACATTAGATCGATCTGATGTATGAGGGGGATAATAAGCTCTCAACTGATAAAATTCGTTAGAGGCGCATCTTAACTGGAGAGTAAGGTGGGTCTCTTTCTTTTTCAATAAATTTTAAATGAAGTAAAAAGATTGATATTTTTAGCTAAAGATTTGATATTGCGACAGGTATTCTATCTGAATAATATATTGTACAATTTAAGTGTATTAGATATACATCTAATACATAGAGTTTTTGAGGAGGTTGGGAAGTATAACCATTACATATTATATTTCCCAAAAAGCTCATCTTAGCGGAAACTGAGATGAGTGGAATTTATACTTCTTGATATATATGTTCATAATGCTCGTGACATGTCAGTCAACTCAACATGAATCAAACAGCCAAGATTACGTAATCTAAAGAAGAACCCATAATTCTTTACCATATGTCAGGTGTATTGTGAACTATATTTTTAGGAAAAAAGCTATTACAAAATTTTTAATTAATACTTACTCTCTGATGCATTAACTAAGTATTAATTAAGTCGAAATGTCTCTAAAGAAGTATAGGTGCGATGTTTTTTACATCAAAGATGAACCCCATAAACATTTAAGCTGATCACTTAAGTGCTTATGGGGTCTTCTTTTGTATCATTATATTAAAATCCTAATTCTTTTATAAACTTAATGAGTTCATCTTTCATCTTTGGATCTTTAAGTGCATATTCAATCGTTGTTTTAACGAAGCCTAATTTTTCTCCAACATCGTAACGATCGCCATCAAAGTCGTATGCATAAACTGGAATATCACTATTCATACGTTCAATCGCATCAGTGAGTTGAATTTCATTTCCAGCGCCTTCTTTTTGTGTTTCAAGGTAGTCAAATATCTCAGGTGTTAAGATGTATCGTCCCATGATAGCTAGATTTGAAGGTGCTGTACCTTGTTTCGGTTTCTCAACAAATTGTTTTACCTCGTAACGACGGCCTTCTTTTTCTAATGGATCAATAATACCATATCTATGAGTAACGCTCTCTGGTACTTCTTGAACACCAATGACTGAATGACCTGTTTCTTCGTAAACGTTCATCAATTGTTTGATGGCTGGTGTCTCTGATTCAACAATGTCATCACCTAATAAGACTGCAAATGGTTCATTTCCAATAAATTGACGTGCTGTATGAATCGCATGTCCTAATCCCTTCTGTTCTTTTTGTCGAACGTAGAAGATGTTTGCTAAGTCCGTAGAATATTGTACTTTCTCAAGTAGGTCATCTTTTCCTTTTTCTTCAAGAACCATTTCTAATTCTTTTTGATTATCAAAATGATCTTCAATTGCGCGTTTATGTTTACCAGTTACGATGATAATATCTTCAATTCCTGCACGAGAAGCCTCTTCCACTATGTATTGAATTGTAGGTTTGTCTAGAATAGGAAGCATTTCTTTAGGCATCGCTTTAGTAGCTGGTAAGAATCGCGTCCCTAAACCAGCAGCAGGTATGATTGCTTTTTTTATCTGTTTCAAACTCAAGTAACTCCTTTGCACATTCTGTCTTTTATATCATTTGTTAGTTTATCACTCTTTTTATTTCTTTCCTAGTGATAGCTTGTGATAACCAATTGCTTGAAGTTTGCGTTTAAGTTGTATTCAATTTCAACTTAAAAACACATGATCAATTATTTTTAAAATACTTACGATAAAGTGTGACCCGAATACCCCAAACATCATATATATATTGAACTCAGTAAATTTACTTTGAACGACTTTGATTTGTGTATGCTTATCAAATAATGGTGGATTGCTATAATGCATTAATAATTGTGCAATGTTATATTTTGCTTTTTTTAATATACTAGTTACATAAAAAGCATAGATTAAACCGATGAATGATACGATTAATATAACGTATTCACTATATTGAAAATCAATGATGAAAATCATACCCCAAATGAGTGCGATGATTAAAAGATCTAATTTATCTATCATTTTAAATTTATCTATTTCTTTTTCTACATCATCAATTCTAGAGTTTTGTAACAAATCTAAATCAATATCTCTCACATTTATCTTTTTAACTTTTGACATTCAAATACCCTCAGTAAATTTTTATTTCACAGAATAATATATCATTTAACAGATAATATTTTAATCACAAATTACTTTCTTATTGCAATCTAGACTTGTCATATCAGTGCTAATAAAAAAAGCCACTCGTTGGAGTGGCTTTACATTTTGCATTCAACATTAACCCTATACAAACAAGCTAATAAATAATATAAAGATGATACCTGATACAGAGATTATTGTCTCAAGTAGTGACCAAGTTAGGAATGTTTCTTTGACGGTTAAGCCGAAGTATTCTTTAAACATCCAGAATCCTGCATCATTTACGTGAGATAGGATCACGCTTCCGGCTCCAATTGCAAGTACAACGAGTGCGACATTAACGTCAGAATGTTGTAATAATGGTAAAACGATACCTGTTGTAGAGATTGCAGCTACTGTAGCTGAACCTAATGCAATACGTAGTACTGCTGCTACTATCCAAGCAAGTAATATAGGTGACATTGTAGAACCTTCGAACATTTTTGCGATTGTATCACCCACGCCACCATCAATTAATACTTGCTTGAATGTGCCACCACCGCCAATGATTAAGATCATCATACCAATTGGATAGATAGCATTTGTAACTGACTTCATAATGTCGTCCATCTTTCTGCCACGGTTCAAGCCCATTGAGAAGATAGCGAAGATAACTGAAATTAACATTGCTGTACCAGCCGTACCTATGAAGTAAACAATTTGTTCAAATAAATTTTTAGCTTCTTCATGGCCAGTGATTAATTGAACGATAGTTGAAATTAACATTAAGATCACTGGCAATATTGCTGTAAATAAACTTAATCCAAAACCTGGCATTTCAGATTCTTTAAATTCTTTTTGAGAACCCAATGCTGAGATATCACCTTCACGAGTGTATGCTGAAGGGATAATTTTTTGTGCAATTTTATTAAATACAGGTCCAGCAATAATCGTTACTGGAATTGCAATGATGATTCCAAATAGTAATACTTGTCCTACATTCGCTTTTAGTTCTTTAGCGATAACGACTGGTCCAGGGTGTGGTGGTAAGAAACCATGTGTTACTGATAAAGCTGTCACCATTGGTAAACCTAATTTAAGTGGTGATACTTTTGCACGTTTAGCAATCGTAAACACTAACGGAATTAATAAGACTAAACCAACTTCGAAGAATAATGCGATACCCACGATAAATGCTGCAATCAACATTGCCCATTGCACGTGTTTAGGTCCAAATTTAGCAATCAATGTGTCGGCAATTCGATTTGCACCGCCACCATCTGCAAGTAATTTACCAAGCATTGCCCCTAACCCAAAGATTAATGCAATGTGGCCAAGCGTACTTCCCATTCCCGCTTCTATAGTTTCCATTATTTTATTTAATGGCATACCTAATAGTATAGCAGTCACAACAGAAGTAACGATTAATGAAATAAATGTGTTCAATTTCAAGAATATAATTAATGATAGTAGTAATAAAATCCCGATCACAACACTGATAAGTGGCCAAATATCTCCAAACATAGTAAATCCTCCCAATGTTTTCTTTTTTAATTAATTGATTTACTCCATGTGCTTACGTTGAAAATCTGCAATTTCTGCATAACGTTCTTCTAATGAGCGACTTAAATTAATGAAGATTGAAACTAACTGTTGATACACTTGAACGGTTTCTGAATCAGGTTGATGTGTATTCGTTGTCCCGACCATTTCTTCAATAATTGAGAAGTCATCAATTTCCCCTAATGCTTTCAAACCTAATACACAAGCGCCTAAACAAGAACTTTCATAGCTTTCAGGCACGATAAGGTCTGTGTCGAAGATATCTGCCATCATTTGACGCCACACTTCACTCTTAGCAAATCCTCCTGTCGCTTTGATTGTGCTTGGTGTTTCGTTCATTACTTCTATGAGTGCAAGATAAACTGTATAAAGATTATAGAGTACACCTTCTAAAGCAGCACGAATCATATGTTCCTTTTGATGCGAGAGTGTAAGACCGAAGAATGAACCACGTGCATCGGCGTTCCATAATGGTGCACGTTCACCTGCAAGGTACGGATGGAAGATGAGACCCTCTGCACCTGGCTTAACCCGACTTGCGATTTTAGTCAGTACATCATATGGATCAACGCCTAAACGTTTGGCAGTTTCAACTTCACTTGCAAGGAGTTCATCTCTTAGCCATCTCAGAACAACACCACCGTTGTTTACTGGTCCTCCAATGACATAATGTTCTTCGTCTAGTACGTAACAGAAGATACGTCCTTTATAATCGGTGCGAGGTTTATTAATGACTGTTCGAATCGCGCCAGATGTACCGATTGTGACAGCGACTTCGCCTTTTTTATAACTATTCACTCCTAAGTTAGAGAGAACACCATCACTTGCACCTACAATAATAGGTGTATTCTCATCAATGCCCATTAAAGTTGCATAGCGTTTCTTCATACCTTTAAGAATATGTGTCGTAGGTACCAGTTGTGGTAGTTGTGCTTCAGTGATACCTAACAATTCAAGTGCCTCTTTATCCCAGTCAAGTTCTTCAAGATTGAACATGCCCGTAGCTGATGCCATTGAGTAATCGATGACATATTTTTCAAATAGTTGATAGAATATGTAAGTTTTTATATCTGCAAACATGGCAGTTTGTTTATAAATATCTGATTGTTCATGCTTCATCCAGAATATCTTAGATAGTGGTGACATCGGATGAATTGGTGTTCCTGTGCGTTGATATATGTCTGAACCATGATGTTCTTTATTAATTAGTTCAGCGTATTTACTCGCGCGATTGTCTGCCCATGTAATACTTTCAGTCAAACGATGATGTTGTGCATCGAGTGCAATCAGACTATGCATTTGTGCACTAAATGAAATTAGTTTGATGTCTTCTTTTTTTATATTTGCTTCTCTAACAACATATTTCACAGTCATTAGTACTGCATCAAACAATTCGTCAGGGTTCTCTTCAGAAACATCTACATTGGGGGTATGTAAGGGGTAACCAATGTTGTGTTTCATGATGAATTGTCCATTTTCATCGTATAATACTGATTTCGTACTTGTTGTTCCTATGTCAACACCAATCATGTATTTCATATTATTCCTTCTTTCTTCTATTTATCTTAGCCAGAAACTTTCAATGTCTTCGCCAACATCATCGAAATTTAAGTGGAAGGCTTCTCTTAATCTTGTAGAGTCATATTGTTCTACTGCTTCAATAAACACCTCATGGTTACTATGAATGCGTTCAAAATCCGCTTTATCCTGCTCCATGCGATGTCTCATAGATAGTAATACGAGTATTTCGATTACGGGTTTCAAATGATTCCAGAATGTTTGTAAATATTGATGATTGGATGCGATAATCATGGCTTCATGAAATTGAATGTCATGTTGTGTAAAGGCTTCAGCATCTTCGAATTTAACTGCTACTTTCATCATTTCAAGGTGTTTACGCATCTCTTTAATTATAGGTGCTCTATCAATGTGTTTGATCTTAGAGAAGGCAAATGACTCTAACATTAAACGTAAATCATAGAGTTCTTTCTTCTCTTGATCACCAAACTGTAATACCTTAGCTCCCATGCGTTCTAATTGAATAAGTTGATCCGTTTGTAATAATTTGAATGCATCTCTAACAGGGGAACGACTAACATCAAATTGTTTTGCGACTTGATTCTCAGTAAGTAGCGTATCTACTTCGATTTCCCCACTCACAATTTGCAATCGTATTTCTGCTGCGACACCTTCTCCTTTAGACATGCCACCAAGCCATTGTTCTGGATAACCTTCTTTCACATCTTTCACTCCTATTGAGTTAATTACAACTTGTATACAAGTATATTAATATATAAGTTACGTTTTTGCAAACGCTTTCTTTTTATAAATTTAAAAAACCCGGCCACAGATGGACCGGGAAAACCATGATTAAAATTCTATTTTTTCTCATCTGAAACTTCGATGCAGTAATGTGTTTCGTGACACTTAGGGCATTCTAATTTACGTGTTTGCATAGTATGTCGTGCCAAGATGAACTGTTTCAATAATGGTTTAAACGTATGTTGGCAATTGGGACACAGATATGAAATATTTTTATAATAATATGTTGTTAATCCAACGGCATAGGTTACTAAGATAGGCACTATCGCAATAAATGGTTTACTCGAACTTCTTATTAAACTTGTGATTAACCCTGTGTATTGAATAATGCCAATGATACCTGCGCTAATCCATACTTTACTTTTAAACGATTTCAATGTAGTCGATTGTTTCATTGCTTTATCTATGTCAGATAAATGATTTATTGGAGCGCTTGAGTGATTTGAAATATATTGGTCAACGTTGTTCAAATGTTTTAGTGCTTTTGTTTGATCATGTATGCTTGTCTCTAATTCTTTCTTATGCAGTTGCAACATTGCTTTAAGCGTCTGCATATCGCTATCTTCGTAAAGTAGCGTTTTAATTTCATCCAATGTACAACCAAATTGCTTCAACAAAACTATCAACTGTAGTTGCTGTATATGATCATCATTGTAATATCTACGATTTGATTCTGATGCACGTTCAGCTGTCAATAAGCCTTTACGATCATAATATTGTAGTGTTCGAACTGTAACTCCTAAATGATTGGCAAGCTCTCCAACTGTATAAAGTGACATAGTGTCCACCTCCTACATTGAATCTACCTCATGACGCTACGTCACGAGCAAGACATTTTTACATATAGTTTAAAGTAAGTCTGAAGGATGTCTTATTTGTCTTCTATCCAATCTTTAATATGATCTACGATACCTACCGTACCATTTGGTAATTGTTCAAGGACAGAAGGAAAGTCCATATGGCCGATACCTGGATAAACGATTTCTTTCGTTTCTCCTCCATAGCGTTTATACTGCTCCATTGTCGCTTGTGAATCAGTATACGGAATGATTTCATCATCTTTGCCAGAGATAAATAGTAACTTAGGAAATTGTTCAATTTCTTCTATATCTGGAAGATAATCAGCTTTTATCGTATATATTAAGTCAGTAATGATTGTTTTAATTGGGGCGACAAATGATAAGATATCTAGTCCGTTTTCTTTTCGTGCGTAGACCGTCTTTTTTAAAATATATTGTGGCAAATTTTTAATTGCGGTAATTTCATCTTTAAAGTGATCACGTTTACTATCGGTCGAAAACAAACGTGCTAGCATACTTGTGTTTGGCGTAATTTTAGCTGCGCTGCTTAAATAAACAAGGTGCGATATAGGCAATGTATTAAATTTCAACAAACGTGTACCAATCATACCACCCATCGAGTAACCAATGACCATGACCTTTTCAAGATGTTGTGACGAAACAATTTGTTCCAAAACGTCTTCAATTCGTTCAGAATAATCATCTAATGTGTGATTATTGCGATCGATACTTGAGCTTTTGCCACGACTGGGACAATTTATAAAGATCATCTTATATTCTCTAAAGTACGGTTCAAACATCGTCATAATGCGATAGGTCATGATTGCCCCATGTAAAAAGACAATTGCCCTGTTTGAAGTTTGATTCCCGGCAAATGCTACTTCGACTTGTTCGTTATGATAATTTTTCAATTGATAAATTTGTGTTTTGAAATGTTTTCTGTTCATAATCAACCTCAAAAATTGCTATATTACTAAATTATTATTTTATCACAAAATTATCAAAACTGAGGCAAATTAAAAAAGTATAACTTATAGAATTGTTGCAAGTTACGTACAATTCATCAAGTTATACTTTAAACTAATCGTTTAGTTATTATCTGAAATCGCAGAATGTATCGATTGCATTTTAGATTCTACATCTACAATTTCAAGTGCACAGTCTTTTAACATATCGCTATAATCATCCGTACTCGCATTATTTTTATAGCGAATTTTATGTTCTAAACTTGCCCACATATCCATGCCAATGGTTCTAATTTGAATCTCCACGGGAAGCTTTTCCACTTTATTTGATAAGAATACTGGGATAGACACAACAATATGTAAGCTACGATAGCCGTTGTCTTTGGGATTTTTAATATAGTCTTTACGTTTAAGGAGTTTGACATCCTCTTGTTTTAATAGCATCTTTTCAATGACATAAATATCTTCTAAATAGTTACAAACCACGCGAATACCTGCAATATCTAATATATGTTCACGAGCACTTTCTGCACTAATATCTAGTTGTTTGCGGTGCAACTTTTTAATTAAGCTGTTCATCTCTTTCACACGGCGTTCCATATGGTGAATAGGGTTGTGTTTATAAACGTGATTAAAGTTGTCATCTAGAATATCTAATTTTGTACTGATTTCTTTTAAGGCTGAGGAGTATAAGTGGTCCAGTTCTACAAAGCCAATAAGTCTATCGAAGGCTTCGTCTCCATCTTTAAAATGATGTAAGTTATCTTTAAATTCACTTCGTAATTCTTCTATATACAATGATGGTTTTCTTTCTACATACATAGTATTTCCTCCTTAATCATCACTGTATATTATAGCGAATTGCAAAATGAACTAAAAATAATACTCTTTGATTTCACATTATTTTTAACAATTAAATTTATAATTAAAAATGCAAACCTTTATATTGAACAATGCGTCCAGACATAAAGGTTTGCAACTACTAATTATGATGTTTCATTTTTATTATGTTCGATGACTTTAGTACCACGATTATCAGCGATGTCTTGTGCGCGTTTAGTGGCGTCTGCTTTCTTCTCAAACGTATCAGACGCTTGTTTCGCACCTTCTGTTTTCACTTTCCATTCATCATCTTCGAAATAGACATGTACATTTTCGTCATTTAGTTTTGGGTTTGCGGATTGATCTTTTTGGTGTTGGGTAATGTGTTTATGTTTTAATTCATCTAGCTCATCTTTCGTCGCATCTTTATACCAATCTTTAGCTTGCTGTGTAGCAATCGGTATAACATCGCCTTCTTTATAACCATCTTTTAACATAGCATTACCAATATCAATTGCTTTCTTACGTTCTAATTCATCGAAGTTCTTCCACGTATTCGGATAATCATCCATCGTCCAAGGCATCCTATCAAACTCCTTTTTAACTTGATAGTTTGCTTTACCACTATCATTCCGAGTGAAACTTGTTTATCGGACTATGCTTTAATCGCCACACCATTTTCAACATCGTCTATATCTTTACGCGTATGCACGCAATTGTTTTGAAGTCTCATTAATGCCGATTTAATGTAATTATATTGAGGTAAATCGGAAAGTTCATTAATTTCAAGTCGGCTTTGAAGTTCGAAATGTTTCGCTAAATTTTCAAAAGTAACTAGGTATTCCCCCATTTGCTGATCTGAAATACGTTGACGTTGATGATCTTGCATCGCACGCATTAACATAAAGTTAATTTCTTCTAAGGCAAATATACTTGGATAATAATAACGAATCACTTCTTGATTAGAGAACAATTCACCACTTGCTGAATTGTTGATTTGAGTCATGTTACTCATTTTCACTGAAAGTGCTAAACTTTCATCTCTTTCACGTAAATCATCTTGGTAGTGATTCTCTGAGAATAAATATTGGAAGATGACCGCTTCCTTACGAACCACTTCTGCAATCGTTCGTGGCAACATGGCAGACGCTGTTTGACGGTTAATAAGAAGAATTCCGACAACTGCGATTGCTATACCGATCAATACATCAAAGATACGTGTATAGGCAATTGAAATTGAAAGGTTATCTGATGCTAAACCATTTAATAATATAACTTGGATCGTGATAAATATAACTGCGAACGCATAGTTTGAACCTACAAATGTTTCAGTGACCATTGCTGCAATACCCATTATGATAACGGCAATGATTAAGTGTGGATTGAAATACAATATAGCTGATAAGACAAGTGTTCCTAAGATAGTACCTAGTCCACGAGCAACAGAACGGTCTAACATACGTCGAGTTGTCATACCTAATAAGACTGTATGTGCTGTTAATGGTATCCAGTAAGATTTTTGGATATTAAAGGCTAACGAAATAAATATTGCTACTGCCATAATGACGGCATAAATTAATGTATTTCGAAATACAATTGAATCTAATGTTAAATTATGAATGATACGTTGACTATATAACGGTTTACGAACACTTGCTTCGTGTTCAATTTGACTAGAATCTAAGTTTGTAATTTCATCGATTTTCAAGATATATTGTAATAAATCATCAAACGCTTCATCTACATGAACTTCTTTTGTCCACTTTTCACGAGAGGCTGTTGTTCGATATGCATTACGTATCGCAACATCCATCATTTCAACTAATTCGTCTGGTATAGGGCGAATACCTTTTTCATGTAGTTCCAATAACTCTGAATATAACCCCTGTGCTGATGTGTGGAGTAATAACAGTCTTTGGAAACGCGGACTCAATTTCTGGTTCACTCCAGCCGTTGCAGTGATTAACAATTCATCTGAATTTTTGAACTGTGTTACCGCTGTTTTTGCACTTTCTTTAAATTTATCGACATCATTATAATTGTGCATTAATTCTTTAATCATGTTAAAGTCCGAATTAATCGCTCTGTTTTCGATTTTTTGTTTTTGGAAAAGTATTGTCAAGATGACTACTAATGTAGCAATCGCACCACCAACAAGAATTGCTAAACCACGGTATAACGCTTCATTTGGTGCTATTGGCAAGTTACTTGGTAAACAAAACGTTACAAGAAAGAATGTTGAAGATGGTCCTGCAATCTTCAATGCACTGAAGATGTAATATGGGATGACTGTAACTAATAATAATGTTACGCCATATAATATCGGCTCAGTAACCGTAAGTGTGCCCAGTATCATACATACTGCAAATGACAATGAGCATAAGATAACAGTTCTAATCATTGAGCGAGGTGAACTTTTGAACACATAGATATGCGCCAACGTCCCAGTCGATACAAGCAATCCTAATGCGAAATTGCCTAGGAAATAACCTAATAGTGCTGGGAAAATTAATAACAAGCCTTGTCTGACACCCTTCATCGGGTCAACTTTACTTGTGTCAAATGTGATTAGTGATTTTAAAACATTTCCCAATGTTATCTTTCCTTTCTATAAAACATACATATTTAATGATAACACTTTTTATTAAGTTATATGATGACCATTGTCTAATTTACAAAAAGGTAGGATTGAAATCATATCTGTGACATAGATTTCAAATCCTACCTTAGTAATGTATATTATTTTGAACGTTGTTTAATTATTTGGCTTTCGCTACATCGATGACTGGTTTTTCTGTAATATATTTGCCGATATTTTCGCTAAACACTTTAAAATGATCTGAATGGTTGTGTGCTTCAACCGCATCTTGATCTTTATAATTCTCTACAACTACGAACGTATTACGTTCAGTCACATCTTCATAGTGGCTATAAAATGTATTTCCTTCCTCTTCACGTGCATGTTTAACTAAGTTCGTCATTAAATCTAAATATGCTTCACGATGTTCTTCACTTACTTTAAGTTTGGCATTTATAATAATCATACATTTCACCCTCAATTTTGTGATTAATTTAATATTATCTTACCATTTTCACTCATACTTAAAACACTAATGTGACTTTAAGCTTTAATCACATTTTATTATAATTCGTCAAAATAGACATTTAGTGAATCTAAGTTCCAAAGCACTTAGCAAGTAATGTAATTAAATAAGCCAGTAAATGAATTAATTAAAACCCACTTACTGGCTAGATTCTAGGAATGATGTCCTAGCTTATATAAAATTATTTTAATTCACGACTTTCATCTTTAATCAATGGTTTGTCTGGTGATACAAACAACCATAAAATTGCTGCGATGACTGCTGGAATAATTAATAATTGGAAAGTCATTGTCCAACCAAGTGATGCAACCAACGCACCAGCTAAGAACGGACTTAATAATGCACCAATGTTACCCCATAAGTTCATCCAACCAGATACTGTACCGGCAAAGTTTCTACCAATGTCATTCGCTGCTGCCCAGCTCATACCCATTGATACACCCATACCACCTAAACCAAGTGATAACCAGAAAATCGTTACGTATAAATTCTCAGTATGTACTGCAAAGAAAATTGAAACTGCGAACACGATGAAACCAACAATGGCAATTAAACCTCTTGAAACGAATCTTGATTGTCCGCTACGTAAAATTTTATCTGAAATCGCACCAGCAGATAAAATTAAAATAAACATGATAAACCAAGGTAATGAACTAATTGTCATGTCTTTAAATTCAACATGATATTGCTCAGTTAAATAAGTTGGTAACCAAATTAAGAATAATGAAATAACGAATTGAACTACAAAATATTGACCCGCAATCGCATAGAAACTAATACGACGGAAGAATTGATTCCAAGGTGGTAATGATTTACTTGTTTGAACAAGGTCACGATTCTCCATAATGAAATGTTTCTCAGCGTCATTTACCATACGATGTTGTTCTGGTAAGTCTTTCGCAATGATTCCCCATAATATTGCAATTAAGATACCTACTGCACCGAAGATGTAAAATACAGCTTGCCAATTAAATGCATTTACAATAGCAATAGTAATCACAGGCGCTAATACAGGTCCAAAATAAGAACCAGCGAGTAACATACTAGATGCTCTACCTTTCTCATCTTTAGAGAACCAGTTTGCATTAAACACAGCGTTTGATGGATACATTGGCGCTTCACCAATACCGAATAAGAAACGCACTAAATATAATAAACCGTGATGTTTAATCATACCTGTAAAGATAGTGAAAGCACTCCACCATACTAAAGCGATTGTAATCATCTTACGAGGTCCAAATTTCTCAGCTAGCATACCAGAAGGTACTTGCATTAACGCGTAACCTAATGAGAAGAATGAAGCTAACAGACCAAATTGTTGCTTTGTCATATGTAAATCTTCCATCATTTGTGGGGCAATATATGAGATGTTAGATCTATCCATGTAGGCAATAACACCTATGATAAAAAATGCTAATGCGAAAAACCAACGAACACTACTTTTCTTTTGTCTTTGTACCATATCCTCTTTTTCCTACTTCCTTTAATTTGTTGATTCTAAATATGTTGTCTAATATAATCACGAGACTCCTTATTTGTAAAAATAACTCCCTTAAAACCCTTACCATCATAAGGTTTCAGCATTTATTTTTAATAATATTACCAGTTTTTGAAATCGTTTTCAATAACTTATTTAAAAGTTCTTTTATCAAATTGTACATCGTTGGTTACTTTATTCACTAAATTCGTATTTACGCTTCGCAATCTCAATATTCATTAAAATTTGAACTCCATTTAAAAAAATTGTAGAATGAACTTGAAATGAAACGCGACTGATTATTATTTAAAATTAAATAGATAATTTATCCACTGGAAGTGCCTTTGTTTAAGGCTGAGAGTAAAGAAAGAACTTTATAATTCCTGGAACCTGACCCAGTTTGTACTGGCGTAGGAAAGTGGCTTACACATATCGTTACATAGAGACTAACGCTATTTCCTACGAAGGAGATAGCGTTTTTTCATTTATTAGGGGTGATAGACATCTTTATTGCGATAACAACTTATAAACATTTAACAGAAGCAGACTTACAACACTTCATTGAAATTAGTAAAGGCATCGATGGTTTACTCTTTCGTACGCCTATGACTAATGATGATTTATTTTCCTTTTTAAAAAAATTAATCGCTGCTGGCTTTCCAAGAAACAAAATTATTATCCATAGCGATGTTAATTTATTAGAATCCTTAAAACTTAAACGCTTGCACTGTCGCGAAATGGACATATTAGCGTTCGATTATAAAGCACAACATCCTGATGTTGAAGTAAGCATGTCGACGCACACTATTAACTCGGTGAAACAAGCTTATCAACATCAATTAGATTATGTCTTTTATGGTCATATATTTACCACGGCTTCTAAGCCAAATCAGCAGCCTAGATCAATGACTGAAATCAAAGCCGTGTTACAAGTTCCGATTCCAGTCTATGCCATAGGAGGTATTACTGAAGATACGATACAACGGCTTCCAAATGGCTTTGCAGGAATTTGTGCAATTTCTTATTTTATGAACGCATCTTTACAACAAATTCAACATCTACGAAAGGAGTGGTTGAAAGATGCATGACGTACTTATTGTTGGTTCTGGTGTTATCGGAATGTCCATTGCGAGACACCTCAGTCATACGCAACTCGACATTGCAATTGTCGACCGTGATATACCTGGTAAACATGCTTCATATAAAGCTGGAGGCATGTTAGGTGCACAAAATGAATTTACAGAAGACAGCGACTTATTTCGTCTCGCTCTAGAGTCACGTGAATGTTTTCCTGAATTATGCGAAACACTCCAAGATGAAACTGGAATAGATATACAATATCAAGCATCAGGATTGATTAAAATCGCAAATCAAATTGAAGATGTGGAGCATTTGCGCTCACAATTTCGATTCTTACATGCCTTAGATAACAATGTAATTGAACTATCAGACGATGAATTAGCAGATTTAACTAGTGGTAGTGTGGTTGCATCTGAAATGGCAATCTACATTCCAAATGATGGACAAATCAATGCAAATCATTATACTAAAGCACTGTTTAAATCCTTACAACAGCGTCGTATTTCACGCTACTTCAATACAAATGTAACAGATATTATTCGCCAGAATGGTTACTATCAAATCGTTTCATCTCAAGGTGATTTATATGCGAAGAAAGTCATTGTCGCAAGCGGTGCATGGTCATCTCAATTGTTAAAACAATATCAATTGCCTCGTGAGGTTGTCGGCGTTAAAGGTGAAGTGCTTCTTATGGAACATGACGATTTAAACTTACAGCAAACGGTATTTATGACAAATGGATGCTATATAGTTCCGAAAGCGCCTAATCGCTACTTAATTGGTGCTACTAGCGAATTTGATAATTATTCTGTGGGTAATACGGAACAAGGCGTCTCATGGTTAAAACACTATGCGACAGAACGTATACCTGAACTTGCAAACGCACGTATCATGAAGCAGTGGTCTGGCGTACGTCCATATACGGACGGTGAATTACCAATTATGGACCGAGTTGACGACGGATTATATGTCATTACCGGCCATTATCGTAACGGTATTTTATTGTCCCCTGTTATTGGTCGTGACATTGCAAACTGGCTATTAACTGGAGTCAAACCATCTCGATATGAATCTTTCAATGTCTCAAGGAGGTTAAATCATGAAATGCATTATTAATGGCGATGCATTCACGTTCGACACTGAGCAATCCATTCATCAAGTGCTCATCTCTTTAGAATTAGACCCAGAACGTGTCATTGTTGAACATAATAAAACATTAATTAAACAAGAAGATTATCATCAACACACGGTACGTGAAGATGATCAATTAGAATTATTAGAATTTGTTGGAGGCGGATAAAATGTTTAAAATTGGAAATTTAGAATTACAATCTCGTTTATTACTAGGTACAGGAAAGTTTGAAAATGAAGACATACAAACAGAAGCGATTAAAGCTTCAGAAACAAATGTACTTACTTTCGCAGTAAGACGTATGAATTTGTATGACAAGAATTTACCTAATCCACTCGCAAACATTAATTTAAAAGACTTTATAACTTTTCCAAATACTGCTGGCGCAAAAACTGCTGAAGAAGCCATTCGTATTGCAGAAATCGCTAAACATGCAGGTGTATGTGACATGATTAAAGTTGAGGTTATCGGTGATGATGAAACATTATTACCTGATCCATTTGAAACATATGAAGCTTGTAAAGTATTGCTAGAGCGTGGCTATATTGTATGTCCATATATTTCTAATGACGTTGTTTTATCTAAACGTTTAGAAGAATTAGGTGTGCATGCCGTTATGCCATTAGCATCTCCAATCGGAACTGGTCGCGGCATAAACAACCAACTTAATTTAAGTTACATTATTAAAAACTCAAATGTGCCAGTTATTGTTGATGCTGGTATTGGTTCTCCGAAAGATGCATGTCATGCGATGGAATTAGGAGCTGACGGTATTCTACTCAATACAGCTGTATCAGGTGCGAAAGATCCTGTGAAGATGGCAGAAGCAATGAAATTAGGTATTCATGCTGGTCGCTTGTCTTATGAAGCTGGACGAATCCCAGTAAAATATACTGCCCAAGCATCAAGCCCAACTGAAGGTTTAGGATTCTTATAATGCAACGTTACAATCGTCAAATGAGATTCTCTCCTTTTGGTGAACAAGGACAGCATGCCCTTTCTAATGCACAGATACTTATTCTAGGTGCCGGCGCATTAGGTAGTCATGTTGCCGAGCTACTTGCTCGTATGGGGGCACATCACATCACAATTGTTGATATGGATATAGTTGAAACGTCTAATCTACATCGACAAGCGCTTTATACTGAAGATGACGCTCTAAATATGGTACCAAAAGTACACGCAATAAAAGAACATATTGCACGTATCAATCATCATGTAGACGTACAAACGTATTATCAAGAAATAACTTCAAACAATATTGAAGATATATTAGATGAAGTTAAACCAGATATCGTTATCGATGGGATGGATCATTTTAAAATTCGTTATCTCATCAATGAAGTGTGTCACAAACATCAAATCCCTTGGGTATATGGTGCTGCTGTCGGCAATAAAGGAACGGTTTATGGCATTGATTTCAAAGGACCATGTCTAAAATGCCTCTTAAAACAAATGCCATCAAGTGGCGAAAGTTGTGCGATTAATGGCGTACTACCAACTATTATTAATCAAGTTGCAAGTTATGAAGTTGCAGAAGTACTTCGTTACCTATCTGGTGAAGGCTTTTCAAAAAAATTAATCACTATTGATACGTGGCATATCGATTATAAAGCGATGAACGTCGATATATTGAAAGATCACGCGTGTGAGGTATGTGCGAATCAACACTACCCACTCTTAGAAACGAAACACCAGCAGCATATTGAAAGCTTATGTGGACGTACGTATCTCTTTAGATATCAATCAAGTATATTTGAACATGCACATCACCTTCCCGGTGAAATTGTGAAATCCACTTCTTTCGCAAAATTAATTAAAGATGACGATTATGAAATTACCTTATTTAAAGATGGACGTATGAATGTTTATGGCATCGAAGATGATGAAGAAGCATTTAAGTTGTATCATTCTTATTTAAAAGCTCTAAAATAAAAATACACATAGGTTTATACAAGCAATTCATAGTAAATTTTATTATAATAAATTTACTATGAATTTTTAATTTCACAAATAATGCTTTTAATAAAAGGAGTTCTTGAATATAAATGGAACAATTAATCACTGATTTTATAAGTAAGTGGGGTTATACAGCAATCTTTATTCTCATCTTATTAGAGAATGTTTTACCTGTTGTCCCATCTGAAATCATTCTTACCTTTGCTGGTTTAATGTCAGTTAAGTCGGGTTTATCAATACCAATTTTATTCCTTATATCAACAATCGCATCATTTATTGGATTATTAATCCTATATTATTTATGCCGTTTAATTAACGAAGAAAGTATTTATCGTTTTGTAGATAAACATGGTAAATGGTTTAAACTTAAAGGTAAAGATGTAAGGCGCGCAAATGACTGGTTTAAACGTTATGGTGCATGGGCTGTATTATTATGTCGCTTCATTCCAGTATTACGTGTATTAATCACAATTCCTGCTGGTATCAATAAAATGAATGTCGTTACGTTCGCAGTATTATCATTATTAGGTACTACAATTTGGAACTTCGCCCTAATCTTATTAGGCCGTATGCTAAGTGGTAGTTTCGATGCCCTAATGGCTGGTTTACACACTTATTCATATATTATGTATGTCATTATTATTCTTGCAGTGCTTTACTTACTGTATAGAATATTCTTCAAAAACAGAAACCGAGTTAAATAACATTTAAAGCCTCAGAATCATTCGATGACTGAGGCTTTTATCTTACATATATTTAAACTTTAAGAATTAATTCTGACATTTTAAGCATCACCGTTGAAAAAGTGGTGCTTTTTAAAGATAATTAATGTAAGCGGTTTTATGACATATCTACCCATATGAATATCAATTCCAAACAGGAGTGAAATTAGATGACACAAACGACTGAAAGTGAATTACGAGAGAAATATTTAGATTTATTATCACAACAATTTGATAGTCCTGAGAAGTTAGCAACAGAAATTGTCAATTTAGAGTCTATTCTAGAATTACCAAAAGGTACTGAACACTTCGTCAGTGATCTTCATGGTGAATATGAATCGTTCCAACATGTATTGCGTAATGGATCAGGTAATGTTCGTTCAAAAATAAATGACCTTTATGCAAAGACATTATCCCAAAAAGAAATCGATGACTTAGCTGCCCTCGTCTATTACCCTGAAGAGAAATTAAAACTTGTGAAAAATAACTTCGATTCGAAGGGAAAATTAAATGTTTGGTATATTACTACAATTGAACAATTAATTGATTTAATTACTTATTGTTCATCAAAATATACACGCTCAAAATTACGTAAAGCGTTACCTAAAGAATATACATATATCGTTGAAGAGCTACTTTATAAAAATAACGAATTCAACAATAAAAAATCATATTATGAAACACTAGTAAATCAAATTATCGAGTTAGAACAATCTGACGACTTAATTATTGGTTTATCTTATAGTATCCAACGTCTAGTTGTTGATCATCTTCATGTAGTTGGTGATATTTACGACCGTGGTCCTCAACCAGATAAGATTATGGACACGTTAATCAATTATCACTCTGTTGATATTCAATGGGGAAACCACGATGTTTTATGGATAGGTGCATATGCTGGTTCTAAAGCATGCTTAGCCAACCTACTTCGTATATGTGCACGATACGATAATTTAGATATTATTGAAGATGCTTACGGAATTAATTTGCGTCCATTGTTAACGCTTGCCGAAGAACATTATAGTGGCGATAATCCTGCATTTAAACCTAAGAAACGCCCTGATAAACCAGTTGGTCTATCTAAACTTGAAGAAAGCCAAATCACTAAGATTCATCAAGCCATTGCGATGATTCAATTCAAACTAGAAATGCCAATTATCAAACGTCGTCCTACCTTTGAAATGGAAGACCGTTTAGTATTGGAAAAGGTCAACTATGATACGAATGAAATCACGATATACGGTAAAACATATCCTTTAAAAGATACATGTTTCAGTACTGTGGACCCACAAGATCCTGGTAAATTACTACCTGAGGAAGAAGAAGTTATGAACAAACTGCTACTTTCTTTCCAGCAATCTGAGAAATTGAAACGTCACATGTCGTTCTTGATGAAGAAAGGGAAACTTTACCTTCCATATAATGGCAATCTTCTTATTCATGGTTGTATCCCTGTTGATGAGAATGGAGAAATGGAATCATTCGAAATTGAAGGAGAACAACATAAAGGTCGTGACCTTTTAGACGTATTTGAAAGACATGTACGCTATGCATACGACTACAAAGAAATCACTGATGATCTATCAACAGATTTAGTGTGGTATTTATGGACTGGTAAATACAGTTCACTTTTCGGAAAAAGAGCGATGACAACATTTGAACGTTACTTTATTGAAGATAAGGCTTCTCATAAAGAACCTAAGAATCCATATTATTATCTACGAGAAGATGTTGATATGATTCGCAAAATGTTAAAAGACTTCGGTCTCAATCCAGATGAAGGTCGAATTATCAATGGTCATACACCTGTTAAAGAAATAGATGGTGAAGACCCTATTAAAGCAGATGGTAAAATGTTAGTTATCGATGGCGGATTCTCAAAAGCATATCAAAAAACGACAGGTATTGCGGGTTATACATTACTTTACAATTCATTTGGCATGCAATTAGTCGCACATCAACATTTTGACTCAAGAGATAAAGTACTATCAGACGGTGCAGATGAATTATCAGTACGTCGTGTTGTAGACGAAGAACTACAACGCAAAAAAATCAGAGATACCAATGACGGTAAAGTACTTCAAGAACAAATCCGTATCTTAAAATTATTAATGCATGATAGATACTTAAATTAATACAAATATTTATGACACCCTAAAAAAAGGGAGTAGGACAGAAATAATATTTTCTCAAAATTTATTTCGTTGTAACCCCAACTTGCTTTGCTTGTAGAATTTCTTTAAGAAATTCTCTTTGTTGGGGCCCCGAACCCCAACTTGCTTTGCTTGTAGAATTTCTTTAGGAAATTCTCTTTGTTGGGGCCCCGCCTACCCCGTCAAGGATGACTAGGTTTGAAAAAAGCTTGATTCAAGCGCATTTTCAAATCAGTCAGCTACTGACAAAATGATAAAGAAGGCTGAGACATTTTTTTGTCCCAGCCCTTTTTAAATTTTATTTATTCTTAATAACAGATAGTAATGCACACAAATAGGTAGGGAGTGGGACAGAATT